>NZ_JBTYKD010000053.1:0-3768 GCF_054880495.1 Nostoc sp. | reverse complement strand
GGGTTCCAAAACAGACAGTGTTGCCAAAATAAAACCGGACAAAGGACGCCGCAGACCATCGTAAGTACCCCAAATTCGCATTTTGACCAGCCAGGGAATATTTTGCTGGTAGTAAATCAGCCAGTTTTGTTTTAAAGATTGACGCAGATGCTGGATATTCATTGAATGCCTCATTTCAGTCAACAAGATTGTAGACCTATTGTTAACTAATTTCATTTCTGAGGATGAAACCTGACGGTGTTACGCGATCATAAAGCATCTATTTAACTCTTTGACCACCGAGCAAATACTCTTCTATTAGTAAATTAGGACTTACCCACAAGAGATCCCCCAACCCCCTTAAAAAGTTGGCTCTTTAAGATCCCCCCCCTTAAAAAGCTACCGTGTATACACAAGTCATCGAATTAGCCAAAACAAAACCTCAAAGAGTCCTAACTTTAGTCCCTCTCCTTACTAATTACTCCCTCTCCGAACTCACGGAGAGGGACAGGTTTTGCGTAGCAGAACCAGGGTGAGGTTTCTTTGAGTTATGTTGGTCATCTGTCCTTTATCCTTTGTTCTTGATGATTTGTCAAAAGTCGGAAGCTTGCTAATGACCAAGGACTAATGACTAATGACTAATTTATTGAAAGTCCTTTTGAGGCTAGCCATTCCGGGTTGAATATCCGCGACTGATACCGGGAACCACTATCACACAAGATGGTGACAATGGTATGTCCTGGGCCTAACTGCTTCGCTAGAGCAACAGCTGCGCCAACATTAATACCCGTTGAACCGCCCATTAACAGCCCATCTTTCCTCAATAGTTGGTAAACTACCCGTAAAGCTTCTTTGTCATCGATTTGGATAGCATCATCAGCAGGTGCGCCTTCCATATTGGCTGTGACACGACCGTTACCGATGCCTTCGGTGATGGAATTTCCTTCTATTTTGATTTCCCCGGTTTTGATATAGCTATAAAGTCCACTACCCAGAGGATCGGCAACAACGCATTTAATCGCCGGATTTTGTTCTTTTAAGTACAATGCCACCCCAGCAAAAGTACCACCAGTACCAGTTGCAGCTGTCCAGGCATCTATTTTACCATCTGTCTGCGCCCAAATTTCCCGCCCTGTGGTTTCGTAGTGGGCGCGGCGGTTGGCTAAGTTATCAAACTGATTCGCCCAAATGGCATTTTCTAACTCAGCAGCGACTCTCCCAGATAGCTTGACGTAGTTATTCGGGTCTTTGTAGGGTACAGCAGGAACGGGACGGACTTCTGCTCCTAGTGCTATCAGTGCGTCTATTTTTTCTTGTGACTGGGTATCGGGAATGATAATTAGGCATTTGTAGCCTTTGGCGTTGCAAATATGTGCTAGTCCAATGCCAGTATTACCAGCAGTTCCTTCGACAACCGTGCCACCGGGTTTGAGTAGACCTTTCTCTTCGGCATCTTCGATGATGTAAAGTGCGGCGCGGTCTTTGACGGAACCGCCAGGATTGAGAAATTCTGCTTTACCAAGGATTTCACACCCGGTTTCTTCACTGAAGCTGTTTAAGCGAATCAGAGGTGTGTTGCCAACAGCGCCGACGAAGCCATTTTTAATATCCATTTTAACTGTACCTGTGTGAGCATCTATAAAAATTTTGGCTGATAGCAGTGGCATACACGCCACTTCATTAAATATCTCCTTGGTTTGATTCTATTGTTTTCCATGAATAACAAATAAAGCTAGGGATTTGATCACGCCTCTCTGTGTAATAGCTATTCACATTAACAAATATTATTTTGACACTACCAAACTTTACTCATATTCAAAACAAACCCAGGCAATACCGATTCACCGCTAACAGTCGCAGGATTTTCCAGACATTCTTCTAGGACACCGGGACGATAAATGTAGACTCGGCGATGCTTGCGGTCAATTAGCAAGCCTAGCTGTATTCCTG
Organism: Nostoc sp.; assembly: GCF_054880495.1. Taxonomy (NCBI): domain Bacteria; kingdom Bacillati; phylum Cyanobacteriota; class Cyanophyceae; order Nostocales; family Nostocaceae; genus Nostoc; species Nostoc sp. The sequence continues at coordinate 1,839 of NZ_JBTYKD010000053.1, read as the reverse complement.
GCTCTCTCATATATTCTTCCATTTTCTCTTTCAAGGGTTTGAGGTTATCAGAAGACGATCTTAGTTCAACTACAAAATCTGGACAGATAGGGGCAAACCTTTGCTGTTGTTCTGGCGAGAGAGCATTCCACCGTTCCAGTTTAATCCAGGAAGCATCAGGGGATCGCTCTGCACCTGTTGATAACTTAAATCCTGTGCTGGAGTCAAAACAAATACCTGTAGTATCTTTTTCTGCCCAAACTCCTAGCTGTAAGGCAACGTTAAAGTTACGATTACCTGTCTCTGAACCAGTGGGGGACATAATTGATATTTCTCCAAATTGATTCCGCTCAATGCGTAGGTCACGATTCACCTGACAAAAGTCAAAAAACTGCTCGTCTGTCATTTGCATTGAGGGAGGAATTTGCACAACTAAAGGGGATGAAAGCATGATGATTTCCTCTAGGTTTTGCTGTCTACCCGACTGGCTTTTATTTCTTATTCTCACGCAATTCATTAACTAAATTGCTGCTGGCATTCAAGCTTACAGCAGTTTTCATGTATTTGAACCACATCTGTCGTAGGGGCACAGCATGCTGTGCCCCTACCGCGTGGTCTATTTACCTGAAAATAGCTGTGAGCAACAATATCAAAATACTGCTAAGAATACTGGTAAATCTGTTTCTCCACCACCACCCAAAGCTTCTCCCTCTCCACGGAAAGAAGAAGTGGAGGCGAAATTTCGTGATGATCTTTAGATTTCATCCTAATTTCATTTCTGGCTGCAAAGCTAAGAAGTAAATATAGAATTAGGAAACTGTTAGGTGAGATTTATGCAACTGCTATCTTTAAGGAATGGCTTTTTGGCGTTAACCTTGACTGCGATCGCCTCTGCCGGTGCATTAATTACAGCCTGTACCAATACTGCTTCCCAGAAGGAAAGCCAAGTCCCAAACGCAACTGCTACCAATGCTAGCGACAAGCAACAGATGAACCACGGTAGTAGCATGAATCACAGCATGGGAATGGATTTAGGCCCAGCCGATGCTAATTTTGATTTACGGTTTCTCGATGCGATGATACCTCACCATCAAGGGGCTGTGGAAATGGCTAAAGAAGCGCAGCAGAAATCAAAACGTCCTGAAATCAAAAAACTAGCAGACATTATCATCAAATCGCAAAACCAAGAAATCATTCAGATGAAGCAGTGGCGACAAGCTTGGTATCCCAAGGCGGGAGATAAACCAATGGCTTATGACAGTCAAATGGGTCACATGATGGAAATGTCGTCTGACCAAATGAAAACTATGATGATGAGTCAGAACTTAGGTACAGCTGATGCTGAATTTGATCTGCGCTTTATCAATGCGATGATTCCTCACCATGAAGGGGCTGTAACAATGGCGCAAGATACCTTAAGTAAGTCTAAGCGCCCTGAAATTAAGCAATTAGCCCAAGAAATTATCAAAGCACAAAATACAGAGATTAAGCAAATGCAGCAGTGGCGAAAAGCCTGGTACAACCAATAATTCGTAATGTACAAAATGTCAACGCCTATCAGCCTGTTGAAGTTACTTTAACCTCTGGGGATATGGTTGAGGTTAAAACTTTTTTGTAACCCACGAGGTGGGTAAAGTATCGTGTAGACGCGGTTAGAAACCGCCGATTTAGGTTAAGTTGACACGGATGAGCAATGCTTGAAAGCGCCTAACGCACCGCTATAGAACACTGCTATTTAATCAACCGCGATCGCTCCACCACAACATACAGCACTTTGCAGGTAAATTAAGTACACATCTTAATATGAGAAATCTTGTGGGGTGGGCATCCTGCCCGCCCTTGTGTACCTCATTCAGATGA
>NZ_JBTYKD010000052.1:0-14929 GCF_054880495.1 Nostoc sp. | reverse complement strand
ATTTTCTGATCGTCCTTTTGCGCGGCGATCGCTCTTTTTTCTATCCCCAGATCGACATAGAGTTCTCGACCGCCGTAGGATAAAAGTAAGGGGTCGTCAGTAATTTCCCAGCCATCTTTAATGAGGGCTTGGACAACAGTATCGTGATATAAATCCTTAGCGGGCATAGCAAAACGGCAAGCAGTTATTTCCATTTATACATTTATAGTTCTTATTTTAGTTGCCTATATGGTTTAGCTTCATCGACAGCAGTGCGCGATCGCTTCGCCCGCCGCAGGCATCGCTTCTGATGATGTTAAATTCAAAAAATTCTAGCTGGATTTGCTTGCTTGGCAACCTTGAGCATTGCAGGTGAAATATCTAGTCCCGCTCGTTCTATCTCTGGAAAGCAGCTTAAAAAGTACCCTGTACCACAAGCAACCTCTAACCACTTTGCTCCTTCGCCAATTTCACTTAAAAGTTTGTTAATAGTTTCTTGTTCAAAATCAGCGTTATTTTTAGACCGCTCATTGAGAAGAAATCTTTGATTATACTTTTGGGCGTAGTCTTCATCGTAAATTTCAAGTACATCATTTTTGTCCATAGTTCTGAATTGCTCATGAGTTAGCCGCAATGGGAGTCTCTAAAGAAGACATTGTGTTGGGTTTTCAAGCACCTTATGTGCGAGAGTTTACTGAATTTGGTGTAGCGTAACTCGCTTGTTACCTCCTGGTATTCATTCTCAAACGCCGCCGCCGCAATGATCATCAATTCTTCAACCGTTTGTCCAATGCTTTGGTCTGCATCAATCGTCAAAATTCCAGGAATATGGCGACCAATTGCCAAATGGTCAGCCAAATGTCCTGGCATTGATTTTCGGTTGTTCGTCACCAAAATAAATTCATTGATTTCGCACCAAATCAAAATCTCTGGATCTGGAGTGCCTTTGGGTGGCACATCTGAATCCCCAATTATCCGCACGACTAAATCAGGATTACGCCGCACGAGTTGGGAACGATACGCCGGATTGAGATGTTCATCCAACAGATACCGGATTGCCATTAGCTTTCCTGTAACTGCTTTGGAGTGTTTTCTTCCCGCATCCGGCAAAACCTTATCCTTGCAGGAGACGGATTTCGTTGTTGCTCTTCGCGCATGGTTCGAGAAAACTCTAACCAATCTGCCAAATACGCATCAACCTGCGATCGGTGATGCAAGTAATACAAAATCGTGGCGTAAACCTGTTCCAACGTCACTGTATGAAATTGTTCGGCGATTTCTTCTGGTGTTTTACAGCGATAGATGTACTCGTACAGAATCGTCTCAATCCCAATGCGAGTTCCTTCAAGCCGGATTTCATCGGGTGCCAGCACGTTGAAATACTCTTCCAGTTGCATAAACCAAGCCCTCTTGAATGAACTACACCAATTGAAAAAGACTAGCAGGAGACTCTACCCTGAACGCTCAAACAGTTCGTAATCTTATATTCATCCTCCACGGCTATATCGGCTCGCCTGGATTGATAATGCCAGAGATATTTTACTCTCCCGTCTGGAGAATCCGCCATCAATAGTGGAATTAGCCCAACTTGTGTGGGTAAGTAATAGCACTCTCAAACGCGGATTTACAGAACCCTTTAGCACAACGGTATTTTGCTAGATCACCGATAAGCGGATGGAGTCGGCGGAGCAACTGTTACGGCAAGGTAATACCACCGTTGCTCAGGTTGCCAACAAGATCAGTTATTGTAACTTAGGACACTTTGCATCTGCATTTAGGTGCAGGTTTGCGATCGCGCCAAGTCAATATTTGATGGCTAAAAAAGTTCTTTCGGGATCGTGAAGTCTTTTGTGACTAGACTTAATTGCCAAATTTCTCTATACTCAGGTTTATTCAAATAAAAAAGATTTTCAATAGTGATGCGGCATTTAGATCCCCGACTTCTTGTAGAAGTCGGGGATATTCTGGGCACCAAACAACCCCTGAGCGAACCTTACTACGCAGCGGAAATCTCTGCTGGCAGTTTCAATTTCTATCGCGGCGCCATAGACCTGTCGGGGCCGCTCAATCCCAGCAAGACTGTGTTGTATCGTCTTAACCTTGCGACTCAGACGACAGAAGGTTTTCTTGACTTTTATGATGAACAAAAATACTTTATTGCCCCTGTTCTCTCTTGGCAAATTAGCGATCGCACCAAGATTACTTTTTCTGGAGAATATCAGGTTCGACCCCAAAAATTTGCTCAGCAGGGGCTTGCTGCTGAGGGGACTGTCCTACCCAATCCCAATGGTCAAATCCCACGCGATCGCAACTTATCGGAGCCGTATAGTACAAACGATGCCAGTGCCCTTCGCGTTGGCTACGATCTCGAACATCGCTTTAGTGATAACTGGCAGCTACGTAGCGCTTTTGGATTTACATCGACTCAACGGTACAAAGTTTGGATCGGTGCCGACACCTTAGAGGACGATAAGCGTACTCTAACTAGATACTTCGAGAGTGGTGTTAATGACGATAGAGTCTATAATCTTGACACTTATGTGGTAGGTAAGTTTGCCACCGGCAGCATTGGGCATCAATTGGTTGCAGGTTTTAATCTCACCAGGATAAACAGTACTACCACCAATAATGACCGCCAAATTGCTCCCCTCGACCTGTTCAACCCTGTGTACGGTAGTCAGCCTTTCGAACCTGTTTAACGTTGACTACTTTGAGTCTGCCAATGGCAGGTTGGGTGTTTATTATGGCGATTCATTCGCCGTGCAGGGCACGATTTCGTGGCAGTTTTGATCCCACCCCTCGATTTTTTCTCACAGGTATTCCACCCTGTTTTTGATTTCTTCAGGCGTAGCAATTTCATAAAGGAGAATCAGCATCCGAATGATATAACCAATTGATTTCGCATCTTTTGGACAGTAAGCAATGCCACTATGGTCAGTTCCTTGACTATGGAGAATCAGAAAATCATCGTCGTGAGTCACTAATATGCGGGACTGGGTTCTAGCAAAGTCTAATTGCACCATATCGCTTTCTGCCAGAAGATTTGCCTGCTGCGAGGTTGTCACATCGATGCCAGCCCGCCTCAATGCTAAAGCAATATCTGGGTCAACATTTTCATCTAAATGAAACCGAATGCGTTCAGGCATAATCTTTCATTGCATTCAGCTTTTCCTGCAACAGAGAAGGATGGTTGGGGCGCTCGGACTCGGCAAAAGCTTTTGCTTCAGCAGTGCGCTGATCAATTTCTTCCCGATGGTCATAATAAAATGCGATCGCCGCATGAACCGATGCCAGCGACAACTGATATTTCCCAGCAATTTCCTCCAATGACTGCCCCATCCGCAGATACATGATGGCAACATCTGCCACCGTAATTCTCGTTCCCGCAATCCGCGGCTTCCCACTCCGCACTTCCGAAGTGATTTCAATATGCCGATTCAGGGTAATTTCCATACCGCCTGTTCCACAACGATTTGATCTTAATTCTAAGGGATAGCTTAGGAGCATCCGCCATGCACTCAAAAAAACTCCGAGACTTTGTATTCATCCTCCACCGCTATATCGGCTTAGTTGTGGGAGTCCTGTTAATCATCGCCGGCTTAACAGGTAGCTTGTTAGTATTTGCTCCTGAAATCGATGAGTTTCTGCTCACTCGTGAAATTGGACACGTCATCCCCTGTGCACAAAGAGTTTCCATTGAGTCAGTAGTAGATACCGTTAAGGCGGCGCACAGCAAATCGTCAGTTGTCCTTACACAGGGATGATGAAGCGGATGTATTTGCAGGGAAAGGTAATAGAATTAATGGCATTGCAATTGGCTCCCATCTTTGCAGATCAAGGTGGATCACATTATTCACCCCGACTGAAGCCTGCGACGATCGCCCGGATTGATAATGCCAGAGATATTTTACTCTCCCGTCTGGAAAATCCGCCATCAATAGTGGAATTAGCCCAACTTGTGGGGGTAAGTAATAGCACTCTCAAACGTGGATTTACAGAACTCTTTGGCACAGGGGATGCGGTAGTGCTTTTGCCATTGAGCCGACAGGAGCGCAAAATCAGGAAAATTTAGCGACAAATGTGCCTCTTAGTGATAACTGGCAGCTACGTAACGCTTTTGCATATGCATCGGCTCAACGCTACAAAAATAATGTCTATGCCGACACCTTAGAGTCCGATGAGCGTACTCTAATTAGAGACTTCGAGAAAGGTGTTAATGACGATAGAGCCTATAATCTTGACACATATCTGGTGGGTAAGTTTGCCACAGGTAGGATTGGGCATCAACTGGTCGCAGGTTTTAATCTCACCAAGATAACCAGTAATACCACCAGTAATGACCGCCAAATTGCTCCCCTTGACCTGTTCAACCCTGTGTACGGTAGTCAGCCTTTCGGTGATGTTGACGTTGATCGGAATTTCTCCTCGTCAGATATACTGGGTCTTTATGTTCAAGATCAGGTGACACTGGCTAATAATCTGAAACTGCTATTGGGTTTGCGGTTTGATACACTCAACCAAAGTTCAGGGGATGATAATCAGGGTATCAAAACGGGACAAACGCAATCTAGTGATGCCCTTAGTCCGCGTGTTGGTCTTGTCTATCAGCCGATTGTGCCCATTTCGCTGTATGCCAGCTACAGTCGTTCCTTTACCCCAAACGTTGGAAATGCCTTTGATGGCAGTGCATTTAAACCAGAGTACGGCACTTCCTATGAAGTGGGCATCAAAGGCGATATCAGCAATCTACTGTCGGCGACCCTTGCCTTTTACGATTTGACACTCTCCAATGTGCTGACGGATGATCCAGACCATCCTGACTATTCCATTCAAACAGGTGAGCAGCGCAGCAAAGGGGTTGAACTCAGCCTTGGGGGTGAAATTTTGCCAGGATGGAACGTGATTGCGGGCTACGCTTACACGGATGTAGAAGTTACCAAAGACACTAATCCTAGTCAGGTAGGTAAAGTGCCAAACAATGTTCCCAAAAATAGCTTTAACATCTGGACAAGCTATGAAATTCAATCGGGTGCTCTAAAAGGATTTGGTGTTGGTGGAGGATTGTTTTTTGTAGGCGATAGAGAAGGAGATCTAGCGAATACCTTTGAATTACCGAGTTATGTCCGCACCGATGCTGCCATCTTCTATAAACGAGACAGATTCCGGGCAGCGATTAATTTCAAGAATTTGTTTAACGTGGACTATTTTGACTCTGCTCGGAACCAGTTAAATGTTTACTATGGTGATCCGTTCGCCGTGCAAGGCACGATTTCATGGCAGTTTTAGGGGAGCGAGGAGGGATCGCGTAGAGGAAGGATTAAAATAGAAGCGGGATTAATCCAGGGGGAAGATGGCAGCTAAAGACCGTTTCCATGAGGCAGTGAGGAAGGTATTGGAAAAGGAACAATGGGTGATCACCGACGATCCGCTAAAAGTGGAAGTAGGAGGTGCGAAATTTGAGGTTGACTTGGGTGCCGAGCGCCTTCTAGCAGCAGAACGGGCAGGCGAAAAAATCGCTGTTGAAATCAAGACCTTTTTAGGTGACTCGCCCATCACCGATTATCATGCAGCACTGGGGCAATTCCTTAACTACCGCCTTGCCCTCGAACTGGGCGAACTCGATCGCACGCTTTACTTAGCGATTCCAGTCGCTGTTCATCAAGCCTTCTTTCAACGAGAATTTGCCCAGCTTTCGGTTGAACGATATCAAATTAAACGAATAATTTACAACCCAGTTCAAGAGGTGATTGTGCAATGGATAAACTAGACCAATATCGCCAGTGCATTCAAACCCTACTCACCAAGTATGTTGCCACACCGATCGCAAACGGTGAGATTGAATCACAGACTGTTTTTGATCTTCAACATGATCACTATCAAGTCATGAATGTGGGTTGGGATGGCGATCGTCGCGTTCATGGCTGTGTTCTACACTTAGACATCAAAGTTGGTAAAATTTGGGTGCAACACAATACAACAGAGTTGCGAATTGCTCATGAGTTAGCCGCAATGGGAGTCTCTAAAGAAGACATTGTGTTGGGTTTTCAAGCACCTTATGTGCGAGAGTTTACTGAATTTGGTGTAGCGTAACTCGCTTGTTACCTGTGGACGAGCTATGAAACTCAATAGACCTATCCACAAATAAAGCTCAAAATAGCTGAAACCCTTACCTAGCAAGCTTTTTAGTTAAAATAAAACAATAATCTCTAAAACCCTGTCCAGGGCTAGGTTTCAGGCAAATAAAGTTCTCATTTCCGGATAAGTCTAATGCAGTCCCTGGCGCTGGTTTAGTGGCAATACAGTTCAGTTAAGCTTTTTTCTCTCCCCCTGCTTCCCCTGCCTGCCTTAACAGATAAATTTGCTTAACTGAACCGTATTGGGTTTAGTGGTGGCGTTCAGTTTTTTAATAATCGCCTCAGTAAACTGTGGACAACTCAAATGCGTTATGATTTACCCCCAGCAGCTTCTTCCATTTTTTTGCGAAGACTAAGTGGTCTCATGTCAGTCCAAACTTCTTTGATGTAATCCAGACATTCTTGTTTCAAACCACTTTTGCCAGCATCCTTCCAGCCGAGTGCGTTTTCTCGGCCGGCTGGCCAAATCGAATACTGTTCTTCATGATTAACTACAACTTTATAAATTGTTGTGTCTTCTTTGTCATCTTGGTACATAATTTGTCTCCTGCTGTTTAATTAGCTATGCTTTGCAAGATTGAATAACCGAGTATACTATTGCATTAATTGAGAAGGGTAAATGCATTTGTCGTGAGTTAGTGCGGTCTTCTCCTAAGGGGAGCCACTGCGTTGCGGGGGTTCCAAGAGGTGTAGCAAGTGGCGTGAGACGGACTCGCGTTCGAGAGGCTTCTCTACGAGAGGCTACGCCAACGGCATAGCAACTCTTAGAGACGCTACGCGAATGCTTAGAGCGAGTCTGCGTATCCCTAAGGGGAAGCAAGCTACGCCTTGGTCTCGTAGAGAGCGTCTGCGGGTTTCCCCCATGAGCGACTTCGTAGTTCATTTGTTATATCTAGTATAACGTGAGGGCTGGATGGAAATATATTTCACTGTTATAACTGTTACAATTGAACTCTGAAGAACATGCCTTCTAACACGATGTCTTTTCAACTATAACTTGATGACCTTGATGAAGAATGTTGACTTTTTTGCAAAACGCCTTCAAAAAAGCATCTATGCCAATTTTTGTATCCTGCCCTGCATCTACGCTGTTGGGAAATTTAAAATCGTAGTCATCAAAAACAATGAGACCTCCGACCTTGACAAGTCCCCAACCTAAAACAGCATCCGTGAGGGCATCACTTGCTAAGTGAGAGCCATCAATATAAAGCATGTCATAATTGATAAGAGGCAGCGATCGCATCACATCTTGCGAACTACCAACAATTTTCGTTACCTTATTTGACACTCCTGTCTGGGAAATGTTGAAATCAAATCTTTCCTGAACGGATTTTATATAACTATCGTTATATTCAAGTTTGTGCTCAATGCTTCCCTCAAAGGTATCTATACACGTGATTCTTGAGGATTCGTGAGTGAGGATGTTATCTAGTAGCCAGCACGAAGACATGCCTTCCCAACTACCAATTTCTAGAATATTAATTTCAGGCTTACTAGCTAAATGTATTAGATACTGTTCCCAGATTGGGGCATTTTTACTAAACCAATCATCTGTGAACTTATACCCTTTTACTTTCTTCCAGGCTTCACTCCGTGCAATACCGGCATACCCGTACATTTTACGGGCAGATTCAAAGTCGGAGACTGCTTCGCATCTGATAGCTTCTGCTATTAGCACTTTAACTAGATCTAATGTCCAAATATTAACTTTTTCTATGTCTGCTTTCTCTAGAATAGATAGCCAAGTAGCCATAGCCTCTGATTCTTGTTCCTGAAGCAATAGTGCTAAACATAGATGCCAATAATTAGACATCAAAGTAGGATCAGTTTCAATGCCTTGCTTATACAAAGCGATTGCTTCACTATACTTTTGTTGAGCTAGATATTTAGCTCCATTTAAAGAGTATCTTTCTTCTAAATTATTACTCATCTTTTCTGACCTCATCTTCATGATATTTGATCAATTCTGGATATACAGCATTTTTCAGGTAAATGAAGTACACAGATACGGGCATGCCCTTCAAATCATCTGTACCTCACCAAGTTGCAATCTGCTGGATTAGAAAATTTTAGATGCGTTGATTCTGTTCTAAAATATCCAAGATAAATTTCGTTGCCTTTCCCGATTTTTCTATTTCTCGAAATTTATTTTTCCATGCTTCTACTCGCTGCTTCAACAAGAAATCATTTTCTATTTTCTCAAGTAAATCTATGATGAGACTGATAGATGTATTCTGAATATCACCAACCACGCCTAAACCGTGATATTTTATTCTTTCTGCATTTGCTGGTTGGTCGGCAATTACGGGAAATACTATCATTGGTACTCCAAAAAATATACATTCTTTAACAGTATGTGCTCCTCCCTGTATGATCGCTAGGGATGCTTTTTCCAGAAGTGCTAACTGTGGTGCTTTGTTAACGATTATCGCATTTTCAGGGATAGAATGAAAGTCTTCAAGATTAATATGATCGCTTACTGATACGACTAATTGGTATTGCTTCTTAAGAGATACAGCATCAATTACATTCTGAAAAAAGTTTTGAACTTTCTCTTTACCCAGAGTTTGAAAAGTTTCTCCTGTCGTTCCTAAAGAACAATAAATTAAGACTTTATTTTTATTTAGCTTTGACCAATCAAAAAATGGTTCTTCTCTTTCCAAATCTATAGAAGCTTCGGCATAATAGCATCCTTCTCTAGAGGAGTCAGGAAAATCTAATTCCTCCGGAAATAAAAATAGATGTGGTAATTTCAAAGGAATGCTTCGAGAGAAGTCTAGCAATTCTAGAGGGATTTCCCTGCTTCTGGCAAATTTTCTCATGAAATCTTCATAAAAATCTATTTTCATAAAATAAAAAATTTTTTTTATAATTGCTTGTTTCCAATATTTAAATTTATCTTTATTAAATAAAACATAATATTCCGAATTATCGCTATACTTCATATTTTCCCCTTGCTGTATTGGATATTTGGATGGGGGTAATTCTGTAAACATATCTGTCAAATAAATAGTTAAAATTTTGCATTCATAAGCTATCAACGCTATTACTGAAGCATTGGTAGGGATAGCTGTGCCTATTAATAGCAAATCAGGATGAGTTTCTTTCAGTACATTGTGTATTTCTCTGTTTTCTCCTTCATATAAGGAATTAAGCAAAGATTTCATAAGTTTCCTGTATTCTTTTCGCTTTCTTAATAACCTTAATCCACTGAAGTTCAATTCATTGTGATCTTGCTGTTTGGAAAATCTATTAGGAAACCATTTTTCTAGAATTGGCACAAATGAAAATCTGTGCTGACGAACTCTTTCTTCAGAATCTGGCAGCCCTAAGTAAAGCACTTTGTGACCAAGGGATTTGAGTGTTTTTGCTAACTTGAGACTACCATTAAATTCGCCTTGTAAAGTACTAACACAAAATACAATAGTTGCCATATTTAAAACTCCACTAAAACTTTTTTTATGATGCTCGAAGCTGGTGATTATCCCAAGTTTATAATGCAACTTCAAGTAGACATAAATCTGACACTTAACAAGCCTAAAAATTATATTTTTACGCTACTTTTACTAGATGGCTGACACGGTATTGTTTAACTTCCTCAAAAGGTGACTGATTACCTGAGTCCCAAACGGTCATTACAGAACCGTTTACCTCCACTCTCGCTTCATAAGCACCCTTAATACTTCCATTTTCTGTCGAGAAATTAATACATACTTCAGCCCACTCTTCATCTGCTTCATCCATTGCTATTACTTGACCTACTTTGTGATAGTTGAGCCACTCCCAACCCTCTTGCATCCAAATCTCTCGCTCCGCGATTTGCTCAAACTTGGATAAACCAGCCCAACCTCGGTAGAATGGGTATAGCTCTGTGACAGAACCATTCCGCCAAACTAGGAGTTCCAATATTTCTGGGTGCAAATGACCCCAGTAGTGTCCATAAGGCAAATCAATGAGGGTAGGTGCAAACTGGTGTCCCCCGAAATGGCTGCATCGCCACACACGCAGTTGTCCATTAGAAGCAACAGCATATTCAGAGCGCAAGTTGCAATAGATGGGATAACCAAACCGAGCACAGGCAACATCAACATTACCATCAGTACACACCATTAACTCACGAATATGACTGGTTTGTTGCCGATACTGCTCCCAATCAGGCATAACAGTTGGCGACTGAAGCAATGTTTCCAATAACGCCATCACGAAAGAGCCAACTTCAGAATCGGGAATGATAAACTCATGCTTTTCAAACTTCGCAAAAAGCTTTGTCGGTCGGCGGTAATAGAGTACGCGAGTATAATCAGGACGAGAGTATTCGCTATCTGGAGCGAGCAACTGACCCTTAATGTTGATCCCATGCTCAAAAATTAGCTTTTCTATCAGAGTCATCGCCGACTGGAGCATAGGATTTTCCTGCCAACGTTTTTCAGTCCAAGGAAGTTGCATCTCAAGAGCTAGACAGTGTTCGTAAGTGGGCGCCGAGCCAATGGGGTCTTCACCATTAGCTTTAGAGACAACACAGCAGAAACGACAATTACTTAGAGAATCTTGCGTAATCATGTTCACTTCCTTAGAAACGATTCAAATTTCTTGTTAGACTCTGCCACCGACTACTCCGCACTGGCATCATGGTCTGGTAGGATGATTTCTACCTCACGTAACACACGAAAGGCATATCCACCTAAGCCAACAACTAACATACTTAGTGAAGAAATAACATACAGGAGTGCCATGCCTGCACCACCTCCCGTGCCAAATATCCAACCCAACATGGGGGCAAGAGTACCATCAGGCTTCATTGCAGGTACAAAAACACGATCGGCTAGTGGTCCAGCTATCAAGCTTGCTAAGGCCGAACTAATCGGCATCACCATAGAGCGCATTGCGAAAACACGTCCCTGTAACTCAGGTTTTACCTTGTTCAGCCATATAGCGTCATCGGCACTGCCCATTATTGGGAAATTGAGAGATGAAAAAAACTGGGCAGCAAACCAAATCAACGGTACTCTCCCCAGACTAAACACTGTTTGACTCAAACCAACACCCACCATACCCAGCAGTACTGCATGTATTCGGGGCTGAAAACTACTTCTAACGGCCACAAGCAAGGCCCCAATAATGCCGCCCAACCCTTCTGCCGAATATAGAGCACCTAATAGTTTAGTATCATTACCAGTGCGTGCCAGAATTAGGGGAGTAACAAGTGACTCGGCAAATTTATGACCAAAAACGAACAGCAACACTAATAGTAGCATAGCAAGCAGGCTGGGGCGCACGGCAACATAGCGCCAGCCAAAATTGATATCCTGCTTTAGGCTTGTCCAACTGCGCGTACCCACTTTTGTCATTGGAGGTTGCGGGATAGATATTAGCAGCACTGTGAGTAAAGCGATCGCAAAAGTAGTGATATCGATCATTAAGATGCCCACAAGACCAATAACTGCGTAGAGGGCACCTGCAAGTGCCGGTGCGATGATCGTAGAACTGGAACTTGCCAGGAAGCTGATGCTGCTAGCGCGACTGTACTGCTGCTTGGGTACCATCATTGATACTGATGCCGAGAATGCCAGTGTTTGAAATTGCTGAAAAGTCCCCTTGACACCTACAGCCAAGTATAAATGCCATAGTTGCAAGTTATGAGTTATGTAAAGCAGTAACACAGTTATGGTCAACAGCCCGCTCACCGTGTCACCAACCATCATTAAGTATTTACGGTTGCAGCGATCTACAATCACCCCAGCTATAGGAATAATTAAAATTTGCGGCACTTGTGCAAAGAAGCCAAATAAGGCTAATGCTGTAGCCTGATGCGTGAGTTCCCACACCCAGATAGTGAAAGCAAATCCGGTCATGCTACTGCCAATGATGGAAACAATTTGACCGAGCCAAACAATAATGAGGGTACGCACTTATATCAATTTTCGATTATGGATTTGCGGTGGTCAGTTCTCAGTTAAGTTCAAAGCTTCTGTGATAGTTATATGAGATGATCGCTTATACTACGTTTAGCCCGATAGGGATACCACCACATCAAAAAACCACTAACAAAAAGAACCAGTGGTGCAACTCCAACAAACACATAGAGAATGCGGGTGGGTAAGCCACCAAAAGTACCGTAGTGCAGGGGTGCAAAAGAATTGAGGACGCGATCGCCCAATAGCATCTTTAAAGCATTATCAACTCGCAAAACCTTGCCACTGTACTGGTCGAGATAAACATTACTATTAGCGTCATATGAACTTTCCTGCGGTAGCTTCATGTTAATTCGTAGAGCCTCTTCTGGTTTACTGGGAAAATAAATGCTTTTGGTAACAGCACCAGGTAAGGCAGCATCGGCAATTTTCAGTTGTTCTGTCAATCCTAAGGTTGATTTACTAGGAATTGGCTTGGATACTGGCTCAGATGGTTTTGAGGTGAATGTAACAGCGTAAATAATCGGCTCAGTCAAATCGTAGAAGTTCCAGCAAAAGCCTGTAAAGCCAGTAAAAAATAAAAAGACGACAGTGATAATGCCAGCAACTTTGTGAATGTCAAAGTTCACCCGCTTGGGATGAGCATCAAACTTGATTTTGAAGCCTGCAATCAATTTGCGCCAACCCGGCCAGAGAACTAAACCTGTGATGGTAAGTACACACATTAAAAAGGCAGCAATGCCAACAATTGCAGTTCCAATTTGACCTGCCATCAAGCTGTAGTGTAAATTAAGTGTTAGACCAATTAGGGTTTTATCCGTTATCCGCTCACCGATAATTTTGCCTGTATAAGGGTTGACAAAAACCTCTTTCCTTTGCACATCAGTTGATGACAACTGCCCCAGGTAGGGAGAAGAAGGAGTATCTGGCAAATAAATCCGAAAAAGATGCAAATCACCTCGCGCGGGATACTTCGCCTCAATTGTATTCACCACAGACTCTGGGGATAACTGCACCTGTTGGGGAGTAATGTGTCCATACTGTTGACTAATCATAAAGTGGTCAAAATCTTGCTCAAACACTAACAAGCTACCTGTCAAGCCAACGACAATTAGCAATAGTCCAACGCAAAAACCGATAGAACGGTGCAGATAAAAAACGATAGAGCGTAGTTTTTTCCGGTTCATAATCGCGACGAAAGCAAGTTGGATTTTTTACCTCTCTCAATCCTCCCGATACATTGAGTGGGAAAGAATTAGACTCCCTCACCAATGCATTGGTGAGGGTTAGGGCGAAATCAAAACTGTACGGAAATCGTCGCCAGAACAGTCAAGGGATCTCCGGGACGCAGATAGGAACCTTGAGAATAGTAATACGTAGTGTCAAAAAGATTCTTGATGTTGAGACCAAATCGCCAATTTTCCTTTTTATAGAAAATAGAGGCATCAGTTCTGACGTAGGAAGGAATGATAACTCCATTGTTTGGTAAATTGGCTTCGGTATCGCCGACAAAAAACAGTCCTCCACCAAATCCCAATCCTTTGAAGGAACCACTTTGAATTTCATAGGTTGTCCAGAAGCTAGCAGTATCCCTTGGCACACCAACCAATCTGTCACCTACAGGTAGGTCATTATCCTTGCTGACAAAGGTATCGTTATGGGCAAAGGATGCAATCACATTCCACCCAGGTAAAATTCGCCCAGAAATATCGAATTCAATACCTTGACTCTTGACTTCTCCAGCTGCAATTGAGTAATCAGTATTATTTGGATCGGTTGTAGGTACGTTGGTTTTTGTAATCTTGTATGCTGCAAGTGTTGCCGAAAGCTTACCATCCAATAACTCGGTTTTAATTCCGGCTTCATACTGGGTTCCACGAGAAGGTGGTAATTGCGCTAGGTTAGGTGATAGGGTGTTGTTGGGTGCAAAAGACTCGCTATAACTGGCGTATAGGGAGATTGGTTTTATCGGTTGGTAAACCAGTCCCACACGGGGTGAAAAAGCTTCATCGTAAAAGTTATCTGCATAAGCCAGTGCACCATTATTATTCAAGTCTATGCCTCTATCGCCGTAGCTGACAAAATCATATCTTCCACCAACCAGGAGCTTCAAATTAGAAAGTAATGTTACCTGATCTTGCAAGTAAATACCTGTAGTATTGGTCTTAGTCCACCCGTTCTGAGCCGTATCCACGAAACTGGTTGGCAGTGGCGCACCATATACTGGATTGAAAAGATTAATACTAGGAGCGGCAGTGCGAAGGTAATCACCAAAATTGGCATCCCAACTGAACTCTAAACCCAGGAGCAGCTGATGATTAATGGAACCAGTTTTGAACTTGCTGATTAATTCATTTTGTAGGTCAAATGTTTGATGAGAACCGGGACCTGCTGCAAGGGTTCGCGATACTGTCTGACCATCCGCTTCAAGTGAGTCTGGTCGGACAACTTCATTATAACCAGAAGTCGTAAGGTATGCTGAAAAGGCACTACGCAGCCGTAAATTTTCACTGAAAGTATGATCTAAAGTCAAGTAAAATGCATTAGAGTCAACATTGTATTTATCGGTGCTTGGTTCTCCTAAAAAACGACTGATGGGAACTTGAAAAGATTGAGAAACAGGTAGCAACCCATCCAGAAATGTTCGATTTTGACTAGTATGCTCATATTCCAAAGTCAAGTTTGTATTATCGCTGATCTTATAGGACAATACCGGCGCTATTGAGAAATATTGCCCGTGAACAAAATCTATAAAACTCCCAAAATTTTCATAGCCAACATTCAAGCGATACAACAACTTTTTGTCAGGGGTAAGTGGTCCAGAAATATCAATTGAGGATTTGTACTCACCGTAACTTCCGACTGTAAATTCACTTGCATAATAGGGAGTTGCAAGGGGTTGTT
>NZ_JBTYKD010000051.1:0-34834 GCF_054880495.1 Nostoc sp. | reverse complement strand
ACCAGTACGACAATGCCATTGTTCAATACAGTGCGATGGATAGGCGATTTTTGCAGCAAGGTTGTCATTTGTCCTTTGTCCTTTGTCATTTGTCAAAAACTAATGCCCCATGCCCAATACTTCTCTACGAGAGGCTGCGCCAACGACGTCGCTACTTCGACCCTTCGGCAAAGCTCAGGGCAACGCGCCGCTCAGTACAAGTCAGTACAAGTGCCCAATGCCCAACAACTAAGAGGGTTTAAGTACAGTAACCGCATAATTTTGCGGCGAGAGATACTGTTTAGCTAATTTTTGCAGTTCTTGGGCATCAAAGGACTGAATCTCCTGGGGATATGTCACAGCTAATTCAGCTTGGGCGATGGTATTGTAATATCCATAAAGCCCCGTTAGCTGATTTGGCGTTTCGGTAGAAAACGCATACTCATTACACAGCAGCCTACGTGTACGGGCAAGTTCCTGTTCACTAATTCCTCTAGTCTGCAAATCATCCAAATGAGCGCAAATTAAGCACTCAACTTTCTCCAAATTTTCTGGTTCCAACCAAGCAGTAATTGTAAATAAACTTGATTCCCGTTGTAGAGAAAAACTACTGCAAATTCCCTGTACCAATTGCAAATCTTCTCGCAAATCGCGCACTAAACGCGAAGTCCGCCCTTCTGCCAATAACACCGACAACATATCTAAACCATAGCTAGTGCGGATTTCCTCTACTCCTGGTACAAGCCACGCCATCAATAATCGCGCTTGCTCGATGCGTGCTAAACGCAGTTCTTGACGCTGAATTCCTGTTATTACTGGCTTGGCTACTTTCTCAAACTGCGGACAATTCGAGCGTTCGGCAAAATCAGCAAATGAATGATTTACCATTTCCCAAGCTGGTTGCTGGCCTATACCCCCGGCAATTACCACCGTCATGTTTTCTGGCTGATAGTGAGTGCGGTGAAAACAACGCATTGCTTCTGGCGATTGCTGCATCAGTTCTTGCTCAGTACCTAGCACCGAACGTCCGTAAGGATGGCGCTGGTAGATGCTTTGAATCAGAGTTTGGAATCCTATCCAGTCGGAATCATCATGACAAGAGCGAATTTCCTCTAGCACCACGTCCCGTTCGCAGCTAAATTCATCTTCTGGAATTGCCGCATTCAGCAGGAGTTCTCCCAAATAGGGCAGAGTATCTTTTAAATCAGGGGCAGCTGTGGTCAGCGAATAATGAGCATAATCATAGCTTGTTGCCGCATTACTCACGCCACCCCGGTTTTCAACTTTGTAATCGAACATTCCAGGGGGTAGCGTCGCCGTACCTTTAAAAATCATGTGTTCTAAAAAGTGCGCCATGCCAAACCACGGTTCTGGCTCTAGGCTTGCTCCAGCACGCACCCAAACATCCGCCACAACTACAGGGGTAGTGGGAATCTCTTGATGAATAAAAGTTAAACCACTCTCTAGTCGGTAGACCGAGGCTGGAAATACGGTATTAGTTAGTTGTTTTAACAATTTTTTGTAGCTTTAACCACAATTTTACGCAATTTTGTCATCTTAACTCTGAACGATACTTAATTTAGAATCAAGTTATACAGATTTTATTTTTATGATTATTTTTATCAAATTAGGACTTACGCAAAATATCTCTCAAACTCTGATTTCCACCGTTCACGTAGCGTCTCCCCTTCTCCCAAAGGGAAAGGCTAGCGCCTTCCCTTCGGAACGCTATGCGAACGCGGAGCGTCTCGTAGAGAAGGGAGAAGTTCAGAGACCCTCGCGGACTCGCTACCGCTACGCTAACGGCAAAAGCCGCCGCTGCTACTTCTCTTGTATGTCCTCTGTGCCTCTGTGGTAGCCTGCGGCAAGCCGTTTTACCTCTACGTTATTTCGTAACTTGTGCATAAGTCCTAAAATAAATGGTCTAAAACACCGTCCTTGTAGGACAGCTTTATATTAATTTAATAGAGAGGTCACGTTTTGAATTTCTCATTTGTCCTAATAAGTCATAACTGATTTTAAAATAATTCGTCATGACCTTCGCGGAGTTGCTAACGTCATTAAGTTTTGTTGTTCTTGACTTAAACCCCCAGAATTAGTTAATTAGGATGATTGCGATCGCAATCATCACAAGTTAAGATGAAATCAGTTTTGTTTATCAATAGTAATTACGCTGTAAATCAGCCCACAGATAGAGTTTAAAATTTAGATTTATATTGAATTTTTAAGGAAAGAATGATCAAATGATTCATAATACTCGCTTTTGGCGAGAAGCAAGCTACGTAATTCATAATTCGTAATTAAGAGGGTGAGAACTACTACCAAAATCTCTAATTTGGTTGTCAATAAGACAGTGGAAGGTAGAGAGCAAGCACTGATTGCAACGAAAAATGACTTTGACGCGACGCCGAATAGCCCGCACTTCTCTACCAGACGCTGCGCGTAGCTTGCTTCCACGTACTCCTGCGGAGGACAAACTACGCGTAGCGTCCAGTAGGGAAGTGAGTCGTACAGCAAGTGGTACAGTGAGCTTGCTAAACTGCTCAGTGATCACCGTAGGCATTGCCAGCTTAAAAATTTTCTTTTCTACCACGATTTTCAGTGTTGAGCAACCGACTGAGAAGAAGACAGATTGGCTCATGAGCAGCGATGAAATGTGGGATAGTCCTGCGGAGTCGCTGCGCGAACAATCCACGATGAATCAGGCTCTTAATATGATCAATGAAGAACGAGAACCCATACACACGCCAGCTTCCATCCAGCCGCATGGTCTGTTATGTGTCCTTTCCGAATTAGATTTCGGCATTACGCAAGTGAGTCTAAATGCTAGAGATATTTTAGGGATTGCCCCCGAAAACCTGATTAATCGCCCCTTAGAAGATTTTATTGAGCGCGATCGCATTGTCGAAATTAGAGCTTGCCTCGATCCCACCTCTGAGCAAACCAATCCGCTCAATCTTTGGGTAACAGTAGATGATGGTTCTGCACGGTTCTTTAATGGCATCGTTCACCATGCCATCAGTGGTGAGGTGGTGCTAGAACTGGAACCGATCGCAGCAACTGCTAAACGCGACTTTACCCAGTCTTATCGCAACATCAAAGACACCTTAGCAAAAATTCAGGTAACAAAAGACCTTTCTGAACTGTGCAATCTGATCGTCAAGGAAGTGCGACAGATTACGGGGTTCGATCGCGTCATGGTTTATCGCTTTAATGAAGATGGAGATGGCACGGTCATTGCTGAAGACAAGCAAGCCGATTTAGAAGCTTTTTTAGGATTATATTATCCTGATAGCGACATTCCGCAACGGGCAAAACACCTTTATATGCTCAACTGGTTGCGTTTGCTGCCCGATGTCAACTACCAGCCCAGTGGTTTACTCACAGGTATGCAGGCAACTGAGCCTGTGGCTCTCCTCGATATGAGCCATTGCGTGTTGCGGAGTATGTCACCCTGCCACATTAAGTATTTGCAGAACATGGGTGTCGGGGCTTCGATGTGTATTTCGCTCCTCCAACAGCAACGGCTATGGGGGATGATTACCTGCCATCACAACACGCCCAAATTTGTGCCTTACGAAATTCGCACGATTTGCGAGTTTCTCGGTCAACTCATGTCTACGGAGCTATCGGTTAAGGAAGCCACTCAAAACCTTGATTATAAACTGCGGCTCAAAGCAACCCAGGTGCAGTTTGTCAATCGCTTGACGAATGCGACAGACTTTTTGCAAGCACTTGAAGATTCTCCTGACGATTTGCTTTACCTCACGGGCGCACGGGGCGCTGCGGTTTGCGAAGGCGATGCCTACGGTGACAAGCTACGCATCGCCATGATTGGCAACACTCCTGGCAAAGAAGACTTGATTGATCTGTTGGCGTGGTTACCCGATCACTTTAACAACGATCTATTTGTGACCGACTCTCTGCCCAGCCTCTACCCGGCTGCTAAAGCCTATAAAAATGTCGCCAGTGGTTTACTGGCGATGGCAATCTCAAGAACTCAACATCGTTATGTTCTGTGGTTTCGTCCCGAATTTTTGCAAACCGTCACTTGGGCAGGCAACCCTGATAACCCCAAGCATATTGAAGCTGATGGGAGTTTGACTTTTTCCCCGCGTCAGTCTTTTGCAGCCTGGCAGGAAACAGTGCGACTCAAGTCTCTTGATTGGTTGCAGTGCGAAATTGAAGTGGCGATCGAACTACGGAGTTTAATTGTGGATGTGATTCTGGCTCAGTCGGACGAAATGGCAAGAGTCAATTTAGAACTGGAACGCAGCAATATAGAGTTGGATTCCTTTGCTTATATTGCTTCCCACGATCTCAAGGAGCCGTTGCGAGGGATTCACAATTACTCTAATTTCTTGATGGAAGACTACGCCCAAGTGTTGCCCGAAGACGGGATCGCCAAATTGCAAACGGTGGTGCGTCTGACTAAGCGCATGGACGATCTGATTAGCTCGCTAATGCACTATTCTCAGTTAGGACGGAGTGAACTGTCGCAGGAGGTGGTGAATCTCAACGTTTTGGTGCAACAGACGATCGAAACGCTCAAGATTAGTCAGCCCCAGAAAGCGATTGAGTTTCGTCTACCCCAACCCCTGCCGACGATTCGCTGCGATCGCTCTCAGATTAGCGAGTTATTCACCAATCTGCTCGGCAACGCAATTAAATATAACGACAAAGCCGAGAAATGGGTTGAAATTGGCTTTGTCGAATCGAAAAAAGTGGGGAATAAAGACCAGATTTCTCATACTCTCTACATCCGCGACAACAGCATTGGCATTGCCCCTCAACACCTCGAACGGATTTTTGAGATATTCAAGCGACTTCATCCGCAAGACCAATATGGAGGGGGTACGGGAGCGGGTTTAACCATCGTCCGAAAAATTGTTGAGCGCCATCAGGGTAAAATTTGGGTAGAATCTACGCTAGGTGAGGGCAGTACGTTTTACTTCACTTTATTGGAAGCGGTGAAACCATGATTCCATCTTCAGGCATCCCCCCTGTGCAACACCCGCTTTTGCTGATAGTTGAAGACAGCAATGAAGATTTTGAAGCGTTTGAGCGTTTTATGCGCCAATCCTCCCTAGTTATCCCCGTCTACCGATGTCTAAATGGCGACCAAGCTCTGGCGTTTCTCTATCACACCGATCGCTATACTGATCCTGAGAGTGCCCCCCGTCCGGGGCTAATTTTGCTCGACCTGAACTTGCCCGGAACAGATGGACGAGAGGTGCTGCGGCGAATTAAACAGGATGACAATCTCAAATCGGTGCCCGTAGTCATCTTTACCACCTCGAATAACTCCAAAGACATCGAAGCCTGCTATCAGCAAGGGGTGAATAGCTATATCATCAAACCAATGGATTTCGGTCTGTTAAAGCGAAGTATCCAAACGTTACTAGATTATTGGTTTGACATCACGATGCTTCCCAACAATTCCCTAGAAAAAGGTTAATCATGAGTCAAACCCAACGCACCGTTTTAATTGTGGATGATAACCCAGAAGACTGTGAAGTGTATCGACGGTATCTACTGGGGGATGAAGAGTATCATTATACCGTCGTGGTAGCAGGCTTAGGACAAGCGGGGTTGGCGTTATGTCAGCAGCACCAACCAGATATTGTGTTGCTAGATTACCGCCTGCCAGATATAGATGGTCTAGAATTTCTCGCCCAATTAAAAGCCCAAACTCAGCAGATTGTCTTACCTGTGATTATCTTGACCGGCAAAGGGAATGAGGTTATCGCAGTCCAATCGATGAAAATGGGGGCGCAGGACTATCTGGTAAAAGAGCAAGTCACCCCACATGGTCTACGATTGGCGGTCAATGGAGCCATTCAAATAGTGCAGTTACACATCCAACTGCACTATCAAATTGAATTAGAACAAGCGGCTCGATCTGAAGCCGAAAAAGCTAATCGCATCAAAGATGAATTCCTGGCATTACTCTCCCATGAGTTGCGATCGCCCCTCAATCCCATTCTGGGCTGGGCAAAGCTCTTACAAAATGGCAAACTGGACAAAGCCAAGACTGCCTACGGATTGGCAACAATCGAACGCAATGCCAAGCTGCAAGCTGAATTGATTGAAGATTTGCTCGATGTCTCCCGGATTCTGCAAGCAAAACTCAGCCTGAAGATGAATCCAGTCAATCTAGTTGCGACGATTGCACTCGCACTCGAAACAGTGTGCCTAGCAGCCGAAGCGAAGTCTATTGAAATAGAGACAAAGCTGGCTGCTGAAGTGGGACAGATAGTGGGCGATGGGACTCGCTTGCAGCAAGTAATTTGGAATTTGCTCTCCAATGCCGTCAAATTCACGCCTGAAGGCGGTCGAGTTACAGTGCAGTTAGAGGCAGTGGGCAATCAAGCACAAATCAGCGTTGTGGATACAGGTAATGGCATTTCGGCTGATTTTTTGCCTCATGTATTTGACTATTTTCGCCAAGCAGACAGCTCAACGACTCGTAAATTTAGCGGCTTAGGGCTAGGTTTGTCCATCGTCCGTCACCTGGTCGAACTGCATGGCGGCACGGTTTGGGCAGAGAGTCGCGGTGAAGGATTAGGAGCCACCTTTAAGGTAACACTGCCACTCATGCCGATTCAGCCAGGGCTAAAATCAGACCTTAATTTATCAAAGCGATCGCCCAATTTAAGTGGGGTTCGAGTTCTGGTTGTGGAGGATGAAGCCGACTCACAGGAATTCATCGCTTTGGCCTTAGAGCAGGCTGGCGCAAGTGTGATCACAGCCCCGACCGCAGTCCAAGCTTTTACTGCGATCACCCAATCTCAGATCGATATCCTATTGAGCGATATTGGCATGGCGGATATAGATGGCTATATGCTGTTGCGCCAGATTCGAGCGCTCTCACCAGAGCAGGGTGGGAATGTTCCGGCGATCGCTCTCACTGCCTATGCCGGAGATTTGAATCAACAGCAGGCATTGTCCGCCGGCTTTCAGGTGCATCTGTCTAAACCGATTGATCTAGAGCATCTGGTCAAAGCGATCGCTCAAGTAGTGCGAAGAACCAGCAGTACTAGATGAGTGTGGAAGAGGAGCGAATAATTTTAAGTTCACCGCGACGCCGTTTTACCTAAGTTTATGACCTGGTTTAACCAGGTGGGAACTAAATTCCTCGTTTAAAGTTTCCGGGTACATGCCCGGTTTACTGCTACGAGAACTGTTTGGCTCCCTTGTCTTTAAAGGCATAGATCAAAAAACTTGATGGCAGTCACCAACGTCGTAGTGCAACTCCCTCATTATAGCTTTCAAAAATATGTTGTGTGTCTAATATCGAAAGTTTCTCAGGGAGCATCTCACTTTGGGAAATAAGTAGGTGTAGTTGCCCGGACATCATATTACACCGATATTTGCAAAAGTTCAGATGCTCCCGTTTGTAATCAATTTACCTGGGATACCAGATAGATTCTATCCTATGGGCAATGGGGTACGCCGATTCTCTATTTTGATTATCCAGCAAAACGGTGACATGTCCCAACTTTCGCCCAGGACGTGATTCTGTCTTCCCATACCAGTGAACGTGCGCCTGGGGAATCTCTGCTATTTGTTGACGCTGGCTGTGGTAGTCGCTGTGAGAATTTTCATACCCCAGTAGGTTGACCATCACAGCGCCAGCACACTGCAAAGCCGCTTTTCCCAAAGGTAAACCACAAACGGCTCTTAGGTGTTGCTCAAACTGAGAGGTTTCACAGGCATCAAGGGAAAAATGCCCAGAATTGTGAGTACGGGGGGCAATTTCATTTACCAGGATTTTGCCATCAGTACTGAGAAATAGCTCAATTCCCAAAATTCCGACTACTTCTAGGCTATTTAATAGAGTATGTGCGATCGCGTGTATTTCTGCTACTTGATTGGGCGTAATCTCGGCTGGCGCAATCACCCGCCGACAAACTTGTTGTTCTTGTTGGGTTTCTACTACTGGGTAAGTTACAATTTCTCCCTCTACAGAACGCGCTGCAATTATTGCTAGTTCTCTTTCAAAAGGGACAAATTCTTCTAACAAGAAAAGTGATTGATTTAAAGTTTTTGTTGTGGTTTCATAACTTAGCTTTTGCTCTAAAGTAGCAAAATCCGTAATTATGAAAGTCCCCTGACCATCATAACCGTGGCGTCGGGATTTCAGTACTACTGGAAAACCTAGATATTCTATTTTTGATTTGAGATTTTCCGTCTGGTCAAGGGCGAAAAATTGAGGAACTGGTAAGCCCAAGTCGCTTAGATAGCAGCGTTGGTGATATTTATCTAAAAGAGGAGCTAAGGCTTCTAATCGTGGACGGAAACAAACACCTTGCTGTGCTAAAACAGATAAAGCTTGCAGGTTAACAAACTCGTTTTCAAAGGTGATGATATCACATTTTTGAGCTAATATTTCTGTAGCACTGGCCTCATCTACCGGAGCGAAAACGATTTCTTGGGCAATTGACACAGCCGGGTCGTTTTCATTAGGAGTTTGTATTACCAATTCTACTCCTAGCTTCTGTGCTGCATCCGCCATCATCCAGGCAAGTTGTCCGCCACCAATTACACCAACACGCTTCATTGACATCCTAGAGAATCACGAGTTTGCACGCCTGTTTTAGAATTCACACCACTGGCTTTTAGACACAGTTCTTTGATTTGCACCCTATCCAAAATTGCATCTGTAAAATCTGCACCGTCTATATTCACATCATTAAATATGGCGCGGAGCAAAAGAGCTTCTTTGAAAACTGCATCGCTCAAATCTGCCTTAGTCAAGTTTACCTGATCAACCATTGCATTCGTTAAATCTGCTCCGTGAAGATTTACTTTTGTCATCACCGAAGCGCTCATGACTGCTCCCCGCAAGTCAGCGTTTGCAAAGTTAGCCAGTTCCATGTTGGCGTTAGAAAACTCCGCAGCTTGCAAACTTTCACCAGAAAAATCGCGTCTTGACAACTCTGCATTGCTAAATGACAGTGGATGAGTCCAATCTACTGCCAGTGCGGGAGCAGCTACGCACCATATAATAATTCCTAGAAGGAATGCCAACCCTTGTCGCCAAAACATATCGAGAGCCAATTTGGTGTCTAATCACTGCATTTAAGCTTACCGCATTTGAATATTAGCAAGACTGGATCATCCTAATTGAGACTTGCAGACGTTTAGTTAGAGAGCGGCAATATAGGAGCGATCGCAGTCAATATATAGCGTTTTTTAAGCAACTGAGGTACACTCAAATCTTTTTTACCAAGGTTAGTAACTCTGAAAATGTACCTCACTAGGTCGGGAACGACTATATTTCAGACATCACGCCCTTTGAAAAAATTATAGATAGCAAGTCCAATGGCTAAAAGCAACAGTGCATGAATTAAATTTCCAGCAATATGAAGTGCCAGTCCTAATCCCCAAAAAGCAATCAGTACAACAACAATACCCCAAAGTATATTGAACATATATTTGCTCTGAGTCCAGTAAGTTTTAATTTGCTCATATATTTTACTCCTAGCTTGACTTTAATTCTATTTATCCTCAGAGAGAGGTATATAAATAGGACTTATGCAAAACTACACGCAGTCTAGAGCAATACTTTTCGGGTAAGCCTAAATTACTCCCTCATAGTCTGGGTATTGGTTTTGGGGTAAAGGCTAAATTCCAAAAGCTTTAGCAGAACCTATCGCTGTTGATAAAGGTAAAACTTGAAATTCCTAACTCTAAAGAAATGATTTAGCCGGATGACGCAATCTCTACATGGATTACGCCCACGCTTGTTGATTTGTTCACAATTCTTCATTTTAGATTTGAATTTTCGGATATAAAGAGTTTTATTGAGCAGTAATACTTACTGACTTATTTACAATTCTTGACTTTCAATTTCTAAAGTAAAGTTTATTGTATTTCAAAGTAAACAGCCCCGCTCACCTGCTAATCTTTTAATTAATGAAAGCAAGGTTTGAGCGTAATTATATGCGTCTCAAGTGCTTAACAAAGTTTAAAAGTTGGATAATTAGCGTTAATTTTATAGCGATTAGTTAGTTCTTGAGGAATCTCTAAGAGTTTATATTCACCCAGTACACACCTTACATAAACTAAACTCCGAAACCCGATGATGAATCATTACTCACTTCAATGGATTGAGGCATGGTGCCAAGAAAATGGTTGGACAGATTTATTTGTCGAGCGACGTAACAACTTCTGGGCTTTCCCTCCGGGTGGGGTAATGCCGGAACCAATTCCAGTTCATGTTCTGAGATTAATTAAAGCCGAAAAGGGATTGACTTTTGAAGAACGATTGTGGTCGATGTCCGCAGTAATTTGCACAATCCTAGCTGTTTTTTTTACCTTTGGCTTCCAGTCTCCGATGCCATTAGTTTTGGCTTTTGCTTTTAACGCCGTTACGGTGGCTCAATTTGAACTTGAAGATGCCTAAATTCTTATTTTGGGCTTTGCTATTAAAAACTGCTCTTGTCTACTTTTAGCAAGAGCAGTTTTTAATTTTAGAAAAAGAGACGAAATCACCACAGTTTCGGCTAAAGATTATTAGTTACTAATTATCGATTCACCAATGCAGCTTCTAAAATTCTGATTCTTTGTTAGCGCACAGATGCGTAGCAGTGGCGTTAGCGACTACGATTCAGCAACACATGAGCTATTTCATGCATCAGATTTGATTCATATCGTGCAGCTGCATGACGAGGGTTGTATACAATCCAGAGCGGGCGATCGCTTCACAACGTTGCCTAAATTCAGGCGATAGACTTTGAATTAATGACATATCTTTAGGATCTTGCTTCAATTCGCGATCATTTTGAGACAAATAGCGATAGGCTGCTTTAACTAAAGATGCTAAAGCATTGGCGATCGCTGGATCAAGGTTTTTGTCATCATTGTCTCCAGAGCATTGATACGCACGTTGAAAACAGGAAATCAAAGACTAGACAGGCTAATTGATTCTCTATCCACAGTCGCTAAAATGCCCCGCAATCTCACGGTGCAATCTCCTAACCCCGTAGATGACGCCGCCAAGATCATGAATGATTTTTCACAGGGGCAGGTTGTGGCGGCAGGGTTGTGAGGTTATGAAAAACTTTTTATAAGAACAGACTTAGATATATTAAGATTAGTAAACAGGAATCGTTATTTTTCGTCTTAAATTTGTAGCTTACTAAAAACGTGAGGTTATACTGCACTTGAGTAATCTATGACACGCCGTCAGTATAGTAATCCACCAATAGAAGAGGCAATCTGTGAGTTTCGCTTTGCTCCTGGACAAGCATGGAATTTTACAATACCAGGCTTGTTCTATGAAAAAGTAAGAGATTTATACACAGGTGAACCACACCAGCAAAGCTTAATAACAACGGAATTTAAATTTGGGCGGGTGCCGCCTGCAAAGCCTGAGATTACGGTAACACAAGAGCTGCCCAAGTTTTTGTTCCCTTCCGCCGATGCTGCCAAATTAGTAGGTGTGGGGCCTGATGCACTGAGCATCCATAGCCTTCGCCCTTATGAAGGGTGGGATGAATTTAGTTACAGAATTGATCAGGCATACCAATTTTATTTAGAAGTTGCTAAACCTGTTGGCATAACCCGTATTTCTCTTCGCTACATAAATCGAATAGTTATTTCACCTGATGAGGCAGTTGACCTTAGTGAGTATTTCAATATATATCCTCAATTCCCGGATAGCCTTCCAAGCAACATATCAGGATTGGTGACGCGAACTGAATCAATTTATGAAGATATTCCAATTAGGCTAGTAATAACCTTATCAGATGCCGAACCACCATCTGAACAAGTTGTATTTATACTTGATTTGGATATTTCTCAAACCTGGATAGAAAAGCCTTTATCCCTTAAAGAAGTGCTTTCTAATTTACATGAATTAAAGAGTAGAGAAGGACAAGCCTTTGAGAGTTTGATTACTGATCGCACAAGGGAGTTATTCGATGTCAAGTAAAGCCGCCTATTACACAAAGGACGAACGTCGCAATTCAGAGACAACAGCGCTATCTCAGATACGCGGCAAATTAACCCAACTTCCGCTTTCTCAATCAGCAGAAGGCTTGCAAAGTGCATCGGTTGTGCAAAACGCCAATCTTGTTATTCTTGCCACAGACAGAACATCAACCGTGGGGAGTTGGAAATATCGGTCTAAGATAGCTGCTTCTTCAGTTCAAAGGGCCAAAGCTATCTCTGAGCAATCTGATAATTATGCAGTCCTGGAACTTTCAAGCTGGAGCTATTCACCAGCTCACAAAACTCACAGAAGAATTGCTGAACTAGGATCTGACAATGAAACCTATAAATACACCATAGAATGGTTGAAGCAACTACGCAAGCTTGTTGCTGCTGACCAAATGTGGTGGGGTGAACCACTGGTAAATCTGAGCTTTGACTCAGAAATAGTTTTTGAGTGGTGGCACGGAACCAAAAAGTTAACTGTTTATATTCTGGGAAATACCGCAGAATACATCAAAGTTTGGGGGACTGACATTGACAATGAAATGGAAGACGGCACGTCTTCATCACCTGCTGAACTTACGGATCTCTGGAAATGGCTAGTTTCATAGAGGTTTGCAGTGAGCGATGTGGTTACAGATGATGAGCTATTGTATCGGTGCATTTTTTGTGGATTAGACAAATATTACCGTATTGGAGAGTTTGGATTGGAACTTAGCTCACAAGCTTTTACAGATAGAAATCAAGCTCCTTCTGTTGACAGAGCAAAGCTTCGTGGTTATGATCCACAATACACGCAGAAAAACCCAGATGATGGTGTAGTGAGCTTAATTGCTGGCGAAGTTCGGATGATAAATGTTTCTCAAAACGATCAAAAAGGCAAGCCAGTTTTAGATTATAAAATTGATGTCTGTCCAAGACCAACAGACGAGAATCCATCTCACGCACAAATTGAGCCATCTCCTAGTTACACGAACAAAGGAACTTTTAAAAAAGTTGCAGAAAAGCTGGCACGGCTTGCAACCGAGAGAATCAAGAAAGAGAATTGGGAGATTAAGCCACAGGATTTACCAACCTAGTCCTTCCCAATATCCTTATCATCTGTCCACATTCACTTAAAACACCACTCGACACAGTGGTGTTTTTGTTTGAGCTTGCGATCGCCCTATCGAGGGGTGATGAAAGATTTTTCAGCACGCTAGCTAAACAATTTTTCAACCACTGTGCTTTGCTACCATATATAGCAATCGCCAAAGCTGTTAGGACAGTTGGCGGGAAACGCCCCTTCAACAGCGTACTTTGTGATTTTATTGCTGTCCTAAGCTACCTGTCCGTTGCTATATATGCACTTGTGGACGATAGTTCACCAGCTTTACGTCCTTGCCAGCAAAAGCCTTCAAGTATTCTGGGAGGTTATTTTCCACCAGGTCTGCCTTTTCAACGCGCTCAACCCAGTAGATAATTGCCGTATAATCTTTGCCAACAAACCGCGCTAATCCACCATGCGACATTCCAGATAAGCCAGTTTTTTTAACTGTGAAATATTCTATCCCGTCTTCGTCATATCGCAACAATTGTTCAGACGAATATTTACGTTGATTCATGTGTAATCTAGGTAATTTGACAGTCTACTTTCCTACTAGCAAAAGTTGCTTGCAAGTGAAATACCAAAACAAAACTAAGCATTCAATAAGTCTGCGTGATGTTAAAAGCAGGCAATTGAAAAGTAATATGGTATCGAACTAAACTAGCTTTAAGGCTTTGAGTTAGATACTTTATTTAGAGGTATCAAATGTTTTATTTTCCTTCCGTATAAAGACAAGCAGTTTTAAAAGTCTCTAAGCCTTATTGATTCCGGTTTCCCAAATCTTGAGCAGTTCAAGCGCCGATTTACCGCCAAGTTTTTCCACTTCCTGCTCAACCTTCATGGTTTGATGACGAAGGTTAGTCCATTCTTTCATCTTCGCTACTAAATCTTCAGCAACTTGCGATACAGTGTTTTCGCTTGATACCTGTTGGGTAGATGTGGATGCATCCATAGTCTCGTTTTCAATTTTGTGATTTGCTGTGAAGTGATTAGCAGAAATATTAGAAGATAACTTTTAAAGGCTGTTGTTTACAAAAAGTAATTTTACCCTTTATTAATGACTCCTGTGCTATGGAAGAAGAAAAGTTAGATATTCTCTATCGGGCTTTCTTTTTGAGAACTGACACAGGTTTAGCTTTTGCTGGTGGCTACTACGTAGGCTCTGTAGCCGGGAGCCAGTGTGGAAAAGTATCTGGTGTAAGTGGAGTGCGTGGTCTACTCTTTGCTTGAGTGCTGAGTTAGAAGTTGGGAATTAATAGTTAGCGATTAGGTATTATGTATTGGGAAGAATTCAGTTCCCAATGCTCAATACCCAATTCAATAAGCTTGTAATGAACATTTGCTGGATGCTAACGTCTACAAGGTGACATAGGATTTGGAGTGATTTTTTTAACCATGAAGCCCAGACACAAAGTAGCTTATAGCTTGACATCGCTGATCAGTCTCAATTTAATATCTAGCTTAGTTGCATTTGATTGGGCGAACGCCACACCACCAAGAACCCCAGACAAAAGTGTTAATTGCGAGATTTTAGTTGTAGGTGGTGGACTATCTGGCGTAGCCACAGCTTACGAGGGGTTGCTAGCAGGACGAACCGTTTGCCTCACGGAAATTACTGACTGGCTGGGAGGACAAATTTCTGCTCAAGGGACATCTGCGTTAGACGAACGCCCAACTCAGCGAGCTCTCAAATTCTATTCTCGCGGCTACCTAGAATTGCGAAACCGGATTGGGCGCAAATACGGTAAACTTAACCCCGGTAACTGTTGGGTAAGTGAATCTTGCTTTCTTCCCAGCGATGCTCACACCATTTTGACTCAGATGCTCAAAGATGCTGAGAAAAAGGGCAAAGGAAAGTTGCAATGGTTTCCCAACACAGTAATTAAGGATTTGGAAATCGCTGCTGATGGCAAAATAATTAATAGTGCGATCGCAATCCAACATCAACCAGCAAAAGGCGCACCACCTCTTAATACTTTTACTTTATCTCAAAGTATTGAAGATGCCTATAGCTACGAAAACTCATCTCGGTTTACTAAAACTATTCTCCGTTTTATCCCCAAGGAAGCGAAAGGTGATGCTCCTAAATGGTACGTCGTAGACACCAGCGAAACTGGAGAAATTATCGCCCTTGCTGATGTTCCCTATCGATTAGGGATTGATGCCCGTTCCTACCTAGAACCTTCTGCTTCCAGCAGCAACAACGACCCTTATTGCCCTCAAGGTTTTACCTACACCTTTGCAATGGAGGCAACCAAGGAACCACAACCGCAGACGATGCCCCCATTTTATTTAGAATACGCGCCATATTTCAGTTATGAATTAACGCGACTGGCTAACTTTGATTTAGTTTTCGCCTATCGTCGGATTTGGAGTCCAAACAAAGGCAAACCTGCAAAATTCGGGGGTGTAAATTTTACTGCTGCGACACCAGGGGACATCTCAATGCAAAACTGGACTTGGGGTAACGACTACCGCCCCGGAACAGCTAACGATAACCTAATTTACAGTCGCCAACAGTTACAAGCTACTGGGCAGTTAAAACCAGGGGGCTGGATGGGGGGACTGCGGACAGAAACCCTCCGCAAGGCTGAGGAAAATGCCCTATCTTTCTATTACTGGTTGGTAGCTGGGATTACAGATTCCCGATTGGGGGAGGGTATAAAGCAGCAGCAAGCCAATAATCGCTTGTTGTCAGGGCTAAATTCCCCGATGGGGACAGTGCATGGCTTATCGAAATATCCTTATATGCGCGAAGGACGGCGGATCATTGGCCGCCCCAGTTGGGGACAACCCGAAGGCTTTAGTATTGGGGAAATTGATATTTCTCGCCGAAATTATAATGATGAGTATTACTCCAAGACTCTGCCAGCAGATATGTATCGCAGGCTACGAGCAGCCCTTGCCGGTTTGGAAGCAGTATCAGTAATTGACGGTAAAATTTCACCAGACAAGGCAATGCGACGAACTCGTTCTACCATCTTCCCCGACGCTGTGGGTATTGGTCACTACGCGATAGATTTCCATCCTTGCATGGTGAATAGTCCCCCAGAAGCCCCTGGTAATACAGAACATCCAGGCGAAAGGCTTGGTGCTGGTCAAGCTTATCCCTTCCAAATTGCTCTGAGGGCGATGATTCCTCAGAAAATTGACAATTTGCTGGTAGGAGGTAAAAGCATTGCTACTAGTCATATTGCTGCTGCTGCCTATCGGGTACATTCCTTTGAATGGTCATCTGGCGCAGCTGCGGGAACAGTTGCTAGTTTTGCCATCAAAAATGCGATCGCACCTTACCAACTAATCGATGACTTACCCAAACAAGAGCTACAACTGGAAGCGCTCAAACGGCTTTTGCAACAAAATGGTAATCCTACCGCTTTCCCAGATACATCTATTTTTAACGAAAACTGGGATAATTGGAAATAGGGCATGGGGCATGGGGCATGAATTATTCTTAACTCCTAACTCCCCAGACAATAGACTAAACTAGTTATGTGAACTACCGCGCCGTAAGACGGACCGGGCTTCCCAATTCATCGGGAACAGCCTCCAGGACTTCGTAGTACTAGAAAGTCTGACATTCTCTCCTCTTGTCAGGAGTCCTGGTTCCCAAGACCCAAATCTTTTACCCTGAGCGAAGTCGTTGGCGTTCGCGTTAGCGTCTCTGAAAGAGAAGCCTCTCGTTGGCGCAGCCTCTCGAAGAGAAGAGAAGGGTTCTCTTACAACATATACCTATAAGAAAAGGTTTTCGCTTATGGCATTGATGGTCAAGACATTAACTATCTTATCAGAAAATCGTAGGGATTCGTCATACATAAGCGTATTTGTTTTTGCTGACCCAAAAAAACAATACTGGATGCAATCCTCACTTCGTGACGCTGTTCGCGTTCACCCCCCGCTCACAATACCTACCATTAGAGTACATTGTTCGCGTAGCGGACGCACCAGAAGGTGGGGACTTCCGCGACACGTTAATATTTGTAAAATTATCTTGCCCAATTGTTCTATGGTTACGACACTTTCAGCCGATGTTTACGGGATGGCCACAGCACCAACTATAGCTCCTGAACGGTCTAATCAAGTTACCAGCAAGCCGTATCCAAATTACAAAGTGATTGTATTAAATGATGATTTTAATACATTCCCACATGTGGCTGAATGTTTGATGAAATATATTCCGGGGATGACTGGCGATCGCGCCTGGGATTTGACTAATCAGGTACACTATGAAGGTCAAGCGATCGTCTGGGTTGGTCCCCAAGAACCTGCGGAACTCTATCACCAGCAGCTGCGCCGAGCAGGTTTGACAATGGCACCTCTAGAAGCAGCTTAATCATCATGGGCAAACCCACCGTAGATCCCCTCCGAGCGGCTTCGCAAAAAGCTGCTAGACTGGTTTGGAATCACTCAACACATCTTTCTGGTCTCATCCCGATTTTAGAACGTCTTTGTCGGCACGATGGCATCCAAACCGTGACGCCGGGAGTGATTGGGCGGGCAAGAGGTCATTGTCCAAAAATGCAACTGCGTGTCTCAGTACCGATTCGCGGTGGCTATAAAGTAATTGCACGGCAGGGAAAGACGGTACAAGAGGTATTTATTTTAACCACTTTGCCGCAGTTGGAACTAGAAATGGCATTAGCGATCGCGATGAAATCTTAATCATGCCCGATGCCCAATTCTCAAGGACTATTCCTCAACACGATGTACTGCAAATTTGTGTAGTGGCAGACTAACAATACAAGAAAAAGTTAAAAAATATGACAGAGCTGTAGTTATTCTCAAACTCATGACTACAGATTCCCAGTCGGGTAAAACTATTTTCTCTATGCCAAAGGCTACACAATAAACTAGCCAGTAAGTAAAGCTCATTCTAAACAGAATCCGCTCTGTTTCTTCCACATCATTTTTTTGCTGCTTACTGTCCCATAATAACACCAGTCCAATAATGCAAGCTACAAAGGAAACAGCAACTACAAATTCGTGACAAAATATATTTAACGAATGCATTTGTGTTTATCCCCATATTTTTCAGTTGAAATTCAGTCTAAAGTAATATTCCTTGCAGGAATACAAAATATTTACAAACCTCAATAGAGTCATGCAGTTTAGGTAAACAAATGCAACAAAAATTGTTGTTTTGCAAATTGAGATATTTTTAGTAAAAATTAAATATTTTTGTGAAGCAGGCGTTCGAGAATTAAAGATTTAGGACTTACGCACAAGAGATCCCCCAGGGCTATTTCATTCTGATCTAGTCCGCCTCAGAATGAATTCTGAGTCTAATAGCACTCATTCGTCTAAAGAGGACTAAGACTCATGTTATAGTCCGTTTTAACGGACTTTAGCTATTAGCCCTGAACTTCAGTTCTGGGCGGTTTCTGTCTAGAACGAAATAGCCCTCAGAGATCCCCCAACACCCTTAAAAAGTTGGCTCTTTGAGTTTCCCCCCAATTTATCGGGGAGCCACTGCGGTCTTCTCCCTTCACGCAGCGTCTCCAAGAGTTGGGGAGACACTAAAAGCGATAGTGCCACGGAGAGCGAGTCTGTGAGCGTCTGGGGTCTTCCCAAGTAGAGCAAGTGGCATGGGTTAGGGGGGATCGAGGTTTCAAGTTTTTAGTGCGTAAGTCCTGAGATTATTAATTGGTTTAGATTTTGGTTAAAAAACTGTTATCCAGCAACTAGCGCAGCACAGATCATAGTTTGCTGCTGGATGAATAACTGCCTGTTCAATAGATTGCAATTGTTTGAAGACAATAGCTTATAAATCTTAACAATTTTCTCCCAATGTTTCACAAGCACCAATACTCACCCAGCTGCTAGAACCATCTTCCCAATGTTCTTTCTTCCAAATAGGAGCATTGTGTTTGAGAGTATCAATAGCATACTGGCAAGCTTCAAACGCCTCACTCCGATGAGGACAACCCACTGCTACTAAAACGCTAATTTCTCCAACTTGCAAACGTCCGGTGCGATGATGAATCACTACCCGATTCACATCAGACATAGATAAGCGAATATCAGCAGCAATTTGATAAAATATCTGCAATGCCATAGGTTCGTAAGCTTGATACTCTAGAGCAATTACAGGTTTACCATCAGTTTGATTGCGAACCACGCCACTCATCATAACCACAGCACCGTTGGCTGGATCGTCAGACTTGGCATAGATTTCTTCAAGAGATAGTGGTGCAAAGCTAATGGCAAAACTATCTTCATCTCTTGGTTTAACAGCAGAAGCAAGTGTAGTCGTCATAACTGCGTTGATATAATATGGGCTTTTTCTATTGTCTGTGAACAAAAGGCTGCTGGTGTATATTTAGTTGCTCTTGCTAATGCTTTTGGGCAAAACATTGACGCTAACCGTCAGTGGTTTAAAGCCAAGGTAGGGTTGGATGTACAGGAAATGTCACGAGATATCGGGTTCGGCTCGATTTGTATGGATTAGCAAATAGTATTAGGTTAAGTCTTGAGAAATTCTCGCATATACTGACTGACCAACTCAGGCTGTTCTTGCTGCACCCAATGACCACAATTAGGAATGTATTTGATTTGAAAGTCCCTGACATAGGCTATAGTGTCGTAGGTTAATTCTTTGCCGAGTGCAGTGTCATTTTCTCCCCAAATCATCAGTGTTGGCACTTCTAGAACGCCCCAATTTTGATTTAGCATTCTCTGTTGAAAAATATTGCGGTAGTAGTTTAACATTGCTGTGAGGGCACCGGGTTTTGCAGCAGCATTTTTATAAGCGCCAATATCCGCTT
Organism: Nostoc sp.; assembly: GCF_054880495.1. Classification (NCBI taxonomy): domain Bacteria; kingdom Bacillati; phylum Cyanobacteriota; class Cyanophyceae; order Nostocales; family Nostocaceae; genus Nostoc; species Nostoc sp. Next base: position 15,061 of record NZ_JBTYKD010000051.1, on the reverse strand, counting down.
TAGTGAAAGCACTCTTGTTAACTGCTGTACCTTTAAAAGCTGTTTCAATAGCTTGGTAGTCTGAAGATTGTAAAAGTAATTCTGGTATCCACGGTAGTTGAAAGAAGAATATGTAGTTGCTACGTAGCAACTGTTGGGGAGTGCGTAACCCTTGGGCAAATTTGGCAGGATGAGGTAGGTTAAGGATAATTAATTGCTCCAGCATTTCGGGATGAGCATAGGCAAAATTCCAAGCGATCGCACCACCCCAATCATGTCCAACTAAAACACACTTTTGGTATCCTAATCCTTTAATTACTCCCTCAACATCTTTGATAAATTCATTCATTACATAAGCTGATTGCTCATTTGGTTTATCACTATCGTTGTAGCCACGCAAGTCAAGGGCGACGACTTTAAAATCTTGGGCAAATTCTGGTATTTGATGCCGCCAAGAATACCAAAACTCAGGAAACCCATGCAACATCAACATTAAGGGGCCTTCACCTTGGGTAACGTAGTGTAGTTTCACCCCATTAGTAGTTATATATTTGTGTTTCCAAGTCACTTCTATTACAGACATATCTAGTATTTTTTGTAGGTGATAGTTATTATGTGTAATGTTTTTCGTAAAAACATCTGCTAAGAGATAGTTTTAAAAGGGCAATAAGATGATTATTTGAGACACAAATAAAATGGACACAATAGAAACGCGTGGTATCTGGCTGACGACTACTGATAGTAAAGTTCTAAAGTCAAAGCAACGCATTGCTGAGGCGATGCATTTCCTTGCTGAGACGGGATTTAATGTGGTGTTTCCCGTGGTTTGGAACAAGGCTGTAACTCTGTATCCTAGTCAAACAATGCAGCAGACTTTTAGAGTCGAAATTGACCCTACGTGTGTAGGACGCGACCCTTTAGAAGAAGTTGTGGTTGAGGCGCGGCGAGTTGGGTTGAAAGTCATTCCTTGGTTTGAATACGGTTTTGCCAGTTCCTACAATTTGAATGGCGGTGTACTTTTGCAGAAAAAACCGGAATGGGCTGCGCGTGATTGTAACGGCAACTTACTAAAGAAAAACGGCTTTGAGTGGTTGAATGCCCTCGACTCACAGGTGCAGGAATTTTTGTTGAAATTGGTGCTGGAAGTTGTGAAGAATTATGATGTGGATGGTGTTCAAGGTGATGATCGCTTGCCTGCATTACCCTCTGAAGGTGGCTATGATCAGGGAACTGTCACCCGCTATCGTCAGGAATTTAATCGCAATCCGCCACAGAATCCCAAGAATAGACAATGGTTACAGTGGCGTGCAGATATTCTCACTGACTTCTTGGCGCGTCTCTATGGGGAGGTCAAAGCGGTGAATCCTAACTTATTGGTAGCGATCGCACCTAATATCTATGATTGGGCATTCCAGGAATATTTGCAAGACTCCCCCGCATGGCTGAAGCGGGGAATAGTTGATATGATTCAGCCGCAGATTTACCGCCGTGACTTCAGGAGTTATTGTGCGATCGCTGATAAACTGGTAAATCAACAGTTCACAGATGCGACACTACCGAAGTTAGCACCGGGAATATTAATGAAGCTTGGCAGTTATTGTATTAGTCCAGAATATCTGGTGCAGGCAATTGAATACAATCGCCAACTTGGCATTCAAGGAGAGGTATTCTTTTTTTACGAAGGTTTGCGCGAGAATAACAATACCCTAGCTAAAGTTTTGCGAAATGGGCCTTATGCTAAGTCTGCATCATTTCCCACTTTGTCAGATTTGAATGGAGGTGGTGTGAGTAACAAGAGGACATCTTCTATTTGGCAAAGGTTGTTCAAAAAGATTTTTTAAGGAAAAATGCGCGTGGAATCTCAATTATCGGTGGAACGGGTAATTAAAACTCTCAAACAGGATTTACCAACACTTTTTCAAAAAGATATCTCATATCACATCTATACACAAGATATCTATTTTAAAGACCCGGTGAATACATTCCAATACAAATTTAACTATCGCATTATATTTTGGACTTTGCGATTTCACGCTCGGCTATTTTTTATCCAAATTTATTTTGATGTGCATGAGGTTTATCAGTCAGCCGAAGATACTATTTTAGCCAAGTGGACAGTGCGGGGAGTGTTGCGTGTTCCTTGGAAAGCTGGTTTGCTTTTTAATGGCTATTCAACGTATAAACTTAACCAAGATAATTTAATATATGAACATATCGACACTTGGGATAGAAAGCCAGGGGAAATTTTACGGCAGTTTTGGCAAAGGGGAAATATGGTTAATTAGCTATTTTGCCAAAAAAAACCTTGATTGACATTTACCTAAAAGATTTGCCTACACTCCTTATTGCCATTTTTTAATTAACTCGATTTAAAATTTCTTTACATCCCAACGATTTGCTTTATAGAAATTGTAATATTTGTAATATATAATAAATCATTAGAGCAATTTTATACTTAAAAAGTAGCGAAGATGGCAAAGGACAGTCTAAAGGTCAGTCTAGATGCATTTGTACCGAGAGAAGCATTTGAAGTACAAGGACAGCAAGGCCAAAACATAGGAAGAAATATTCCTATGATATCTATCCGTGATTTAGAAAAAAATTCTTTTTTCTATCCATTTTTACGTAAACCTGATTTTCAAAGAGAAACTAATGAGTGGGAGTCTCAGAAAATATGTGAGTTTATAAAAAGTTTTTTAGATGGTGATTTAATACCATCTGTTATTCTTTGGAGAAGTTCTAGTAGTTATTATTTTGTCATTGATGGCTCCCATCGACTTAGTTCTTTAATTGCTTGGATCAATGATGACTATGGCGATGGTAAAATTTCCAAAGAATTTTATGATGGAGATATTACAGAAGAGCAAAAAGGCGCTGCTCAAGAGGTAAGAAAACTTATTAAAGCAACTATAGGTTCTTATAAGGATTATCAATCCTTAACACAGCATCAAGGACAAGTAGATCAAAAGTTTCTTGATAGAGCAAGAAACTTAGGAGCTTTAGGTATCCAGCTACAATGGGTTGAAGGTAATTCAGAAAAAGCAGAAGCATCTTTTTTTAAAATTAACCAACAAGCAGCACCTATTGGTGAAACTGAAATGCGTTTACTACTGGCACGAAAGACACCTAATGGTGTTGCTGCTCGTGCAATTATGAGAAGTGGTAATGGCCATAAATATTGGTCAGACTTCTCACAAAATAAACAGGATGAAATAGAACAACTTGCTCAAGAAATACATCAACTTATTTTTGAACCTAAACTACAAAATCCCATTAAAACTCTAGACGTGCCAATAGTAGGAAGTCTATCGGCTCCTGAAAAAATTGAAGTCATATTAGAATATGTAAATATGATTAATAATATACAAGTAGATAATCAATTAGGAGACGATCCCACAGGAGAAAAAACAGTAGAACTGCTAAAAAATTGCAAAACGGTAGCACAAAGGATAAATAGCAATCATCCTTCATCTCTGGGTTTGCACCCCATTATATATTTTTACACTAGCGCTGGAAAACCCAAAATAGGCTCATTTTATGGCATCGTTACCTTAATATTACATTTAGAAAAAACTAAATACTTTTCTAAATTTATACAAGTCCGAAAAGATTTTGAATGGGTGATTTGGCAAGATGATATGGTTCCGCAGATTGTCAGCAAAAATGGAAATGCACTCAAAGCAAGAGACAAGGTTAAAGATTTTTATATAAAAATTATTGATAAATTATTGCAAGGAATAGATAAAAAAAATATTATTAAGGAGATTATCATCGAAAAAGGTTTTGGCTCTCTAAAAACTAAAAGTAAAAATAACACAAGTGATACCCAAAGTAAAGAATTCTCACGAGAGACAAAAGCAGCAGCTTTTATCAGAGATGCTTTACCTGGCTCTCCACGATGTAAAATCTGTGGTGGCTGTCTCCCTACTCGTCTTAACTCTATAGATCACATTAAGAGAAAAGCTGATGGTGGTCTAGGGACTTTAGAAAACGCACAGTTGACTCATCCATACTGTAATACAACATACAAAAATTGAATATTTTAAAACCAAGCATTAAATTAAATATAGTGATGAGCTAATAAGATGCGTTAGCTTTCACTAAAGCACCGTGCTACTTTTTCACCGCCGGATACTGTTTCAACACCTGCTGCAAATATTGCCCAGTATAAGACCTGGGATTTTTTGCAACTTCCTCTGGTGTCCCCACAGCAATCAATTCTCCCCCTTTGTCGCCACCTTCTGGCCCCAAATCTATCACCCAGTCAGAACAACGAATTACATCTAAGTTGTGTTCAATTACTAATATTGAATTACCTTTATCTACCAATCTTTGCAACACATCTAACAATTTGTGGACATCGTAAAAAGATAACCCGGTTGTCGGTTCATCGATTAAATAAAGTGTCTTACCTGTGGCGCGTCGAGATAATTCTGTGGCTAATTTCACTCGTTGCGCTTCACCACCAGATAAGGTAGTCGCAGGTTGTCCTAGTTGGACATAACCCAACCCGACATCAAATAAAGTTTGCAAACGCGCGATCGCTTTGGGAATATTTTGGAAAAAGTCTAAACTTTCCTCAACTGTCATTCTCAAAACATCAGAAATAGACTTATCTTTGTACTTCACTTGCAAAGTTTCGCGGTTGTATCTTGCACCTTTACAAATTTCGCATTGCACGTAAACATCTGGGAGAAAGTTCATTTCAATAACATTCACACCCTGTCCGCTACAAGCTTCGCAACGTCCACCTTTAACGTTAAAAGAAAATTGTCCGGGTTTGTAACCCCTAGCTTTAGCTTCTACTGTTTGGGAAAATACATCTCGGATGGCATCGAAAATTCCTGTGTAAGTTGCAGGGTTAGAACGTGGTGTACGTCCAATGGGAGATTGATCGATAACGATCGCTTTATCAATCGCATTCAATCCCTGAATTTTATCCAAATGTCTGGGTAAGGGAACTTTTTTAGTTAAATGGTGTTGCAGAGATGGGAACAGCAACTCGTTAATCAGGGTAGATTTACCAGAACCAGAGACACCTGTAATGGAGACGAGTTTACCTAATGGAATGTCTACATCTATATTTTGTAAATTGTTGCGATGGGCATTTTTAATTCCCAAACTGCGCCCATTTCCTTCTCGGCGTTCTGCTGGTGTGGTAATTACTCGTCTTCCTGATAAATATGCACCTGTCAAGGAATCTTCTGCTGCTAATAACGCCTGAAAATCACCTTGGGCGACAATATTTCCGCCGTGAATTCCTGCACCAGGGCCAATATCAACTATGTAGTTAGCTGCACGAATTGTTTCTTCATCATGCTCAACGACAATTAATGTATTACCCAAATCGCGCAATTTAGTTAAGGTTTTGAGCAACCTGCCATTATCTCGTTGATGCAAACCAATACTCGGTTCATCTAAAACGTAGAGAACTCCTGTTAAACCTGAACCAATTTGCGTTGCTAAACGAATTCGTTGGGCTTCGCCACCGGAAAGAGTCATGGCTGGACGATCAAGGGTGAGATAATCTAAACCTACATCCAACAAAAATTGCAATCTTGCTTTGATTTCTCGGAGTACTAAATCAGCAATTTGTAACTGGCGATCGCTCAACTTAAATTGATCAATTCTCTCCCGGCAATCCCGAATCGATACCCCAGTCAATTCTAAAATTCCATATTGTCCCAACTTCACCGCTAAAGCTTCCGGTTTTAACCGTTTTCCCTGACAAACTTCACACGGCTGATCAATTAAATACTGCTCTAATTTTTGCTTAACTAACTCAGAACCACCTTCATATTGTCGTTGCAAAATCGGAATAGCACCTTTAAAACTCTGCTTCCTCTGTGCCTCTGCGGTTCGTTCATCTTTCTCTCCATACAAAACAATTTGCTGCTGTTCTTCTGTCAGCTTGCTCCAATTTGTCTGTAACTCAAACCCATAGCTCTGCCCTACGCTATAAAGTAATTCCAAATAATAAGAATTATCTTTTTCTGACCAAGGCGCGATCGCAGCATAAAGTGGCGCTTCCGAGTCGGGTATGATCAAATCAGGCGCAAATCTTCTTAAAGTCCCGATTCCATGACAGTGCGGACAAGCACCATAAGGTGAGTTAAACGAGAACAATCGCGGCGATAGTTCCTCCATTACCGCCCCATGTTCTGGACAAGCGAAGTTTTCCGAAAATACTAATTCTTCTTCTTTTTCTTGTCCATCGTCACCAAGTAGACTCACAAGAATGGTCGCAATCCCACCCGATTGTTTGAGACACGTAGACAAGGAATCAACCAAACGCTCTTGGATATCAGCCTTTTTCACCAAACGGTCAATTACTACTTCGATGGTGTGAGTAAAATTTTTATCCAATTCAATCGAATCTGACAGTTCGCGGACTTCGCCATTAATCCGCACGCGGACAAAACCTTGAGATGCCAGACTTGACAAAAGCTTACGATGTGTGCCTTTTTTACCCCGGACAACGGGTGCAAGAATTTGGAAGCGAGTGCGATCGCTTAATTCCATAATCCGATCGCACATCTCATCGATTGTCTGGGGTGCAATACAGCGATCGCATATCGGACAATGGGGTTCACCAGCCCGACCAAATAACAGCCGCAGATAGTCGTAAATCTCCGTCACCGTACCCACAGTGGAACGGGGGTTATGAGACGTTGACTTTTGGTCAATGGAAATTGCTGGACTTAAGCCTTCAATCGCCTCCACATCCGGCTTATCCAACTGTCCTAAAAATTGCCGTGCGTAGGCACTGAGAGATTCCACATAGCGACGTTGCCCTTCAGCGAAAATGGTGTCAAACGCTAGGGAAGACTTACCAGAACCAGAAACGCCAGTGAATACGATTAGGCGATCACGCGGCAGTTCCAAGTCAATATTTTTCAGATTATGCTGCCTAGCACCCCGAATCCGAATCGTATTCTGGCTGTTGTGGCTGGGGTGCGGAAGATGTCCATTCAAGGATGCTGCTAGCTGTTGGTCTGACATATTGGGCGGCGAAGAGGGAGTTTCTGATGAAACAGTCCTTAATAATACTATCTTTAATTGATTTATAGTAGAACAATAGTACTGTTTTAAATTGAAGTTTTACTTGAGATATTCTGATTATGCTAACCAATGCCACCACCCATGAAGTTACTTGGGAAAAGTTACCTGATGATTTTGTTTTAGAGAACGAGCCAGTGGATAACATTAATCAGCCACTATTGGCTGCTGCTTTAACAGAAAGTTTGGAACTTGCCAGCAGATTACCCGCTGATGCTTTAACCATCACTAACTACGGCATCTGCGCCACCTTGAATAATCGATTTGTGATCAAAGCGCCAGATTGGGGATATGTATCATCTATTCGAGTCTCACGAGAAGAAGTCAAGCGCGGTTATACCCCACGACTGCAAGGTGATATCCCCCTAATTGTGATGGAATTTATCTCAGATACTGAAGGTGGAGAGTATTCTAGTAAACCGACCTATCCCCCAGGTAAATGGTTTTATTATGAGCAAATTTTACAAGTGCCAAACTATGTAATTTTTGAACCAGAGGGAGGAGTTTTAGAAGTTTATCGGCGAGATGATTTAGGAAATTATGAACTCAAACGCCGGATGCAAGCGATCGTCACTGGATTGCCGAAATCAACTTGTTTTTAGGCGTATGGGAAGGAAGCCAAGAAAACCGCACAGGTTATTGGTTACGTTGGTGGGATGACAACGGCGAACTATTACTGTGGGGTTTGGAGTTAGCAGCAAAAGAACGGCAAGAGAAAAACGCTGCTCAACAGCGTGCAGAACAAGAAAGTCAGCGTGCAGAGAGATTAGCAGCTCAGTTAAAAGCGCTAGGAGTAGAACTGGAGATTGGAACTCGGAACTCCGAGATTGGAACTCGAAACTCCGAGATTGGAACTCGAAACTTCGTGCTTGGAACTCGAAACTTCGTGCTTGGAACTCGGAACTTCGAGATTGGAACTCGGAACTCCGAAATTGGAACACGGAACTCCGAAATTGGAACTCGGAACTCCGAAATTGGAACTCGGAACGCCGAGATCAACAAAAATTAGATCCCCGACTTCTTTGAGAAGTCGGGGATCTGGACACCACGAGTTCTAAAGTGCGATCGCCTTGGTGTACGCAATAATTACGAATTACGAATTAAATAAGCTAGGCGTTTTAACACTTCTACGACAGTATGTAGGTCATCCCCACGATTCAGCGACAGTATTGATTGTTGATCCTTATTGCTAGGGTCAATCCAAAATTGTGTGACTCCTCACTTCTGACTTAGCACTCTTGATGTTGCGCTAGCCAATCGACTATCTGGGCATTGACAATATCTGGAACTTCATCATGGGGACAATGACCGGCATTAGGAATGGGAACAATTTTAATTTCTTTGCCATTCTCACGCGCCTCTTCGTAAATCTTCGCCCCGCTAATTGGTGTCCAGGGATCATCAGCACCCCAAATTATTAAAAGAGGACATTCTACTTTAGGCAATAGTTCCTCTGGACTTGGGCCAGGAGGGGCGGTGAGAATGGAGGCGAAAACTTGTTGCGCTCCCGGATCGCAAGAGGGAGTATAAAGTAAATCGACTAATTCATCAGTGACGGCTTGGCGATCGCGGTAAACTTGGTAGAGGGTACGGCGAATTTGAGCTTTTTGGCGGATGCGATTATAGACAAATTTACCTGTAATTGGCGATCGCACAAACCGATTAAAAGCTGCCATCACAATCCGTAATGGTGGGTTCAATTCGTGCGATCGATGACTCAAACCACCCGCAGAGTTAATTAAAATACCACCAGCAGCAATTTCGGGATGTTCTACCAGTACTATCAAGCTCAAAAGTGCGCCAATGGAGTTGCCAATAAATACAGCAGGTTCGTGTATGTGTGCTGTGCAGAAATCTTTCAGCAGTTCCACCCAAACTTCCACAGTGTAATCAATCGGCGCTTTATCAGAACCACCAAAACCTAAAAGGTCTATGGCAAATACTTGGTAGCCAGCATTAGCTAAAACTGGGATATTTTTGCGCCAGTGTCCAATGGAAGCACCAAAGCCGTGAACCAGTACCAGAGGGCGTCCTGTACCCATGACAGTATACTGAATTTTGTAGCCCTGCCAATTCCAAAAGAATTTTTCAAAGGTGTCTTTGGTTGCAAGCTCTTGTCTAGTTACAGTCATTAATAAGATTTATCAAGTGTTTCTTCAGTATAGTAATCTTAATTCCTCGTTCCCATACAGAGTATGGGAATGCATTCATTGAGTCTCTGACTCAATTCTAACTCAATATCAACGCCGTTCTACTTATTCTCTATTTCAACTTAAATTCATCAAACTTCAATACTTCCGAATCAGGCTTGCGGGTATCAAAGCGATAACTACTTATTGTAGCTGTCCCCGTATCAAAGATACTGAAAACCGTAATATCATTACTTGCAATATAAGGCATCGGCTTGCCATCTTCACCCAGCAAGGGAGCAATTGTTGGTACTATCGGTTCTAAACCATTGGGATCACCAAGCTTAACATAATTTTCTTGATATCCAATTGGCACTTCTCGCTTTCTGTCACCCCAAGCCGCGCCGTAAGTATTGCCTACATTAGATGTTTCCAGAAAGTGCATTCCACTGGGACTAATAAAGCGGTTCCACAAATGGGAATGTCCATAGAATACCAATTGCACATTAGCTGCTTCAAGTATTGGGACAACATCGCGGATAATATAATCTGCGTCTTTGGGGTACTCGTAACGCACTGCTTTGATATTATCGTTATCTCGTTCAATTGTTTGTACTGGTTCTGTATAAGCTGGAACTATATTATCACCCAGAGTATGGGGCGGATGATGGAACATCACAACTTTGTATTTTGCTTGTTTAAACTCAGGGCTGTTGAGTTCTGCCTCTAACCAATTATACTGCTTGCTGCCTTTAGCAATTGGCTCATAAATCAACTGTCCATAGCCCCAATTTTCAGGATTATTTAAATCCTTTTCTGCTTCTTGATATCTACCTTTACGCTTTCCATCTAAACTCTTAGTGCGCCACGTATTCGTAGCGTACAGTACCACCAAACGCACATCACCAAAACTAACTGCATAATACCTTTTTCCCCCCTCTTTACTTTTTGGTAAAGAGAAAATCTCTTCGTAGGTATTAGTATTAAAAGAATTATCTATTAAAGATTTGTCCGAGTAGATTTTTTGAGCAATAACACGGGGAATTGTATCATCAAATTCACCATTTAAACTTTCCGTCCTGGCAAAGCGCCCCATCACCTCATGATTGCCAATGCAAGTAAACATGGGTGCATATTGAATTATTTGGCCACCAGTATAGGTTGTCTTAATACCGTCGTGCGTCATGTCATATTTAGCACGACCTTGTAAACCGGGAAACAACGCACCACCACTATTATCATCAAACCATTCTGAGGCGCGATCGCTAACATTGACCAAATCACCAGCAAACCACACTCCATCGACTCGTCCAACCGTTTCTACCACCTTTTGCAGATTTGCAGATGTCATCGGCTTTAATTGATGGTCAGAGGTGAGTAAAATTTTTAATGGTGTATCCGATTTTGGAGTAGCTGCGAGGCTAAAAACATCACTGCTAACACTTTCGCCGTCTTCTCGCACACTCGTAACACGATAGTTTACCCGCAAACCAGGAGTTAACCCAGTTACCTCAGCTTCATGTCGCCAAATATCACGCTGGAAGGGTTTTTGATAAACTTGACCATCTTTAGTTTGGTTTGCAACTTTTGACTCTTGGTCTTCACGCGTGCGACTGAGTTTGATAATATTTGCCTTAGCAGTTTGTTTAAGACTTTCGCCGTAGGTTACTGTATGATTAACACCAAGAAACTCAGTAAACCAAACTACTCGCACTGAGGTTTCAGTTGGCAGTTGCAAAAATGGGTCAGTGAGTAGTTGCGGCGCTGATGTCATAATTGTTTGCCCAAATGAACGCACACTTACCAGAGTAAAGCATATAACAAGCACAAGCATAGCCACTGAGGATATTTTACGGCTACTTAAATGTCTGAGCATGAGTAACATACCAAATTTTGTCGGGTGTCCGAGCTTTGGCTTACCTCACCCTCAATCCCTCTCCTGATAAAGGAGAGGGAAGCTAGAAACAGGAAAAAGTTTTCCATTTTATTTAATCTACGTTGCTAAGGAACCGCAGCATGAGTATATTCAAGGTGAATAAATATGGTTCTTCAGTACCTGTTATGCCAAATTATTAGTTAAACATCAAAATTTGGCTTAAAAAATAGGGTTAAAAGCCAAAATTATTGCTAAAATCCTAAAATGTTAGCAAATAATGCTAATTATGTTGATAAATAAGGCTTTCAGGGTTTTATCAAAGGAGTTTAGCATAGTAAGTACTGAAGAGCCATAAATATCCGCCGTTGGTATGCTTGCCCCCCGCAGCTGTTGCCAAGGGGCTTCCGTGCCGTTGGACGTTCTTTTTGTGAAATCTATCATATTTAACCTTGATTAAGTAATTGTATTTTCAACTGAATTTCAAGTTACAAAAGAGAAAATGGTGTTGGGTGTTGCAATTTATGAATCTACCTTTTCGGACATTGGGAGTTGCGCCAAATGCGTGGACAGTGAATCATGCGATCGCAGATATTACTCGTCTTCAAAAGACGCCACAACCGATTATTTTATCAACTGAAACTAAAACTCTGCGCCTAGACTTGGCAAAAACTGCTATCCTCGTCATTGATATGCAAAACGACTTCTGTCACCCTGATGGCTGGTTAGCGCATATCGGTGTAGACGTAACTCCGGCGCGTCAGCCCATTCAACCTTTGAACAACTTACTTCCAGAACTGCGTGAAACTGGTGTTCCAGTCATTTGGGTAAATTGGGGAAATCGTCCCGACTTACTCAATATTAGTGCTGGTTCGCGTCACGTATATAATCCTACAGGGGAGGGAGTGGGATTGGGCGATCCCCTGCCAAGCAATGGTGCTAGAGTACTTATGGCAGGTAGTTGGGCCGCAGCAGTAGTAGACGAACTAGAACAGATTCCGGAAGATATTCGTGTGGACAAATACCGCATGAGTGGGTTTTGGGATACGCCATTAGATACTATCTTGCGGAATCTGGGAAGGACAACATTATTTTTTGCTGGTGTTAATGCTGATCAATGTGTGCTAACTACATTATGTGATGCCAACTTCTTAGGATATGACTGCGTTTTAGTTAAAGACTGTAGTGCTACCACTTCTCCTGAATATTGTTGGCTGGCGACATTGTATAATGTCAAACAATGCTTCGGTTTTGTCACTGACTCGCAAGCAATTTTAACAGCACTGCAAAAGAGTGAGGAGTAGCTCAATTTTAGATTTTAGATTGACCTCATGCTTGAATAGTTTTTCTTAGATCAAGAATTTTAGATTTCTTCTCGCGTTTAAATTCCCTTGCTCTCAGACATTTTTAAATTTTGCGGAAAGTTGCATGGGCTTTCCAAGACGGATTTTGAATTATTCAATCCAAAATCCAAAATTTAAAATCTAAAATTCTGTGATTCAGAACTTGGATTTGAGCAATTTTCATACCCATCGATAACTTCAGAGGGGATAAATAAATGTACGCTACTCGTTGTGTAATTCCGGTGATCAAATCTCTCAAAGATTACCAAGTATATCGCATTAGTCCCAATGACTCTAATAGATTAGCAATTATCTTCGATTCCACAAATGCTAATACTTCCTTGACTTGCTGCATAGAAATTTTTGATGTTGGCGGACAAACACCGCCAAATCGCCATCAGTGGGCGGTGGAAGTGTTTTTCGTCCTCAAAGGTGAAGCGATCGCTATGTGTGACGGCAAGAGTGCCGTGATCCAAACTGGAGATAGTTTATTAGTGCCTCCCACTGGCACTCATTTGATTAAAAATACTGGTTCTACTCGCTTATACACGTTGACTGTTATGGTTCCCAATGAAGACTTTTCAGAATTGATTCGCAGTGGTATTCCGACGGAGTTAGATGCAGAAGATATGGCAGTACTGGGAAGATTAAATGCTTTGATGCCCTGTTAAAATAATTCTGAATTCGTAATTGAATTACTATACTAGCCCTAGCCAATAGAATTCACGGCTATACAGACAAAACCTACACTTCGATAAGCTCAGTGACCGCCTCAGTGGGTTAAAAACTCTTGATACAAATCCCCTAATTTTAATTATGGGATTTCCAACAAATAAATTATCCAATCTTGTGGGGTGGGCATCTTGCCCGCCCGTAGCCCAAGGCGGGCGAGACGCCCACCTCACAAGAAGTAGTTGAGTATTTTTTTATTTGGAAGTCCCTTATAGGGATTTCTCTGTTCACTTTTAATGTATTTTGCTCATTCGTAATTACTTAAAGGTAGCTAAACTTCCGCTACAGTGTCTTAGTCAAAACCTTAATTGATAATTGATCACTTTTGTCTTCTTGTACTTGTAATTTTCCATCTTTAGTTAGCTTCATCTTCTGCCCCCGCCACTCTATAGTGTTGCCAATAAAGCCAAAACACCAAATAGCAAAGCTTAACAAGTCGCACCCAGGAACTAGCCACACAAACTTTTTGACAATTGGATCTTTCAGACTGATAGTACCAACAACCCAAGCCATTACCAATCTTGTTACCCAACAAATACATAGTGCTAGCCATCCTAGCATTGAACCATCTGTGGCAATTAACAGCAGCAAGCTGGTGACGACACCATAGGTAAAAATTAGTCCTAGATAACCCCAAGGACGAGAAACTCGTTTACAAAGCGCCCAACGAATCTGGCGCTTGATGACATCAATTAAGGTGCTACCTTTATGTAGATGTTCAACTATGTAATCGGAAAGCACAACTTTGTAACCTGCTTGGACAGGTAGATAGCCAAGTTGGAAATCATCTGCTAGATAATCAGCGATCGCTTCAAATCCACCGATGGCTTCTAGTACTTTTTTCGGGATGGCAATGGTGCAGCCAAAGGCATATTTTATACCATTTTCCTGGATATGGCTGACTAAAACCCCAGCATGAAACTCAGTAGTAATACTAATAGCCTCTAATGTCGATATCCATCCTTGAGTTAAGGTTCGATACATACAAGTAACTACACCCACGCTTTCGTCTTGCAATGGCTGGATAACTCTTTGCAAATAGTCTGTTCCAACTCGGATGTCACTATCAGCAAGGACTAAAATTTCGTATTTAGCTTTGGCTACGGCATTGGCCAAGTTGCTAACTTTCAGGTTTGTACCGATGACGCGATCGCTTACGATCAGCAGAATATCCAAATCTGAAAAATTGGCGATGACTTTCTCTACAACCTCTATGCAAGGGTCTTTAGAACTTCGCACAGCAAAGATGATTTGATATTCTGGATAGTCTTGCTGACAAAATGAGGCTAGGTTTTCATAAGCATCGCTATCAAGCCCACAAATGGGTTTGAGGATACTAACAGGTGGATGAAACTCTAGATCAATTGGCCGGGGATCAGCAAAAAAAGTTATTGCTGCATAAATTGCATAGCAATAAAACCAGATAGATGATATGCACAAAATTAGCAGTAAATCAATAATAATCAGGTGAAGATTTGTGAAGAAAGTAGATATAAACATGGAATTGATTAGCAGGCAAGTAATGTTAGCATTTTCTCGATTCGCTGCTGAGAAGTTTAGGACTTTTTTATGTATATTAAATGAAATTGGGATGACAAAGTTATTACTTTTGAATTCAAAATTCTGAATTCTTCTTTAGGTGGCACGTTGGGATAGTAAATGGTGGTTGGTAATTTCAAAGCCGTTACTAAGGAGCGCTTCGCGTACCTGTTCACTTAATAAAGCAGCAAGTTCTGCTTCACCTGCCTCTAGTGCTGCATTCAAAGGATCGCCATGAATAGCGTTAGCGTTGGCGTAGCCTCTGGTAGAGAAGTCCGCACTTCGGCTGCGCTCACTGACCACCGTAGGCATCGCTGGATGAGAGTAAATCTCCACCAAGTTTGCCTGGATTTGGGGTATCAACCCAAGCAAATATTCCTCTGTAACGCCACCAGTTTGCAATAAAC
>NZ_JBTYKD010000050.1:0-19191 GCF_054880495.1 Nostoc sp. | reverse complement strand
CAACTCGGAGGGGTGATAGCGGGACGCTACAAGCTTTTGGAAGCACCAATTTCACTCCGCGCCCAAGTGTTAATTGGTAATAATACGGCAGTTGTGCCAACGGTTTCCTACGATTTCCCCCTCAACTGGCAAGCTGATGCATACCTGGGTGCTGGGTTAGTGTTGGCTGGTGGTGGTGGATCTTCTCCTGTGGGTGATAAAATTAGTTTTGCTTTACAACCGGGCATTGATTATATGATCCCAAATAGCAATACTGTCCTTTTTGGCAACGCGATCATCGCTTTTGATGCTTATCGTGATAGTAGTGGTACAGCTGTCTCCCTACAAGGTGGTATTGGTTTGAGATTTTAATGGGCAGATGAAAACCTGATAGCGATCGCTATTCCGAAAAAGCGTTAAACTTCATTGCAAATTCCGAAGTTAGTCCAAACAACGTGATAATTTTGGTCATGAAGAGAGACAGCACAGGATTAACACAGGAGAACACAGTGGCAATGGAATCAAATTTATTAACGAATGCGGGCGCAGATCAAGTGAATCAAGATTTCAGTGAATATGTCGCCAACCTGCAACTTCACATGACTCTGCAAGCTCGCAATCTTGTTCCAACCCTGAAACAAACAGTAGTAGATAGTCGCCATCAATTACTCCATCAAACCCAAGCCCACTTTGAAAAGCTAGTCTCTCGACAAGGGTTATAAATATATACAAATTTTAATCAAAATTCAAATAAAATAAAGGCAGATGTTGTTGGGTCAATGCCAATGGTGTTCTCACAAGGTCTGCTTTTTTAAGTATTTAAGTTACTCCAATTACCCTTTTGGCGCAATAGTAAAGGGCAAAACACTGTTACCCTAATACATAGATTTATCTAGAAAAGAAAATAGGTAATTCTGGTTATACAAGTAGGCCTCTACTGTAGAATAAGATTACGCTTGATTAGTGCGGGATGTCAAAGCTTAGTTGGTGTGAAAACCAAACAAATACTTAACACGAACTAATCTTCAAAAAACATAATACCTAAAGTCCTTCATCTGAATTGATGATCTCTAACTGGGAATATCAGGTCAAGCTGACTATGGGCTTCGTCGTAGGACGCTTGATATAGGCAGAACATAAACCGCGATTCGTTCCGTTTGTGCAGATTTTCTTCTATTGCTAGATTTGCAGAGATTATTAGAAGCGGCAGAAAGTAGTTAGTATTATTGCATCAGTTCCTTTGAAGATCAGTTAGTGAAAGCTAAATGGCGGCTCGAATTAAAATGACTTCATTACTTCCCCGAAACCTCAGCGTTGTTATCCGACCAGTCCAATACCGGGATCTGGACGGGATTGAGCGCATAACTCAAGAGTCATTCGCAGCCCTGACTCCCCAAGGAGCAGGTCTTGCGATCAGCCAGATGCAAAGGCTGCGTCGCTGGTATGGATTACTCAAATTTTTGAGTTGGTTTCCTAACCCGCTCCAGTATCGCCTCTGTGCCTACATAGCAGAGCAAGGGCGGATGCTTCTAGGGATGATTCAAGTGTCACCGTTTAACCGGACACGCAGCACTTGGCGGATTGATCAAGTGCTGTTAGAGCGTGGTGTCGATAAACAAGGAATTGGTTCGCAACTTTTGCGTCATTGCTTTGAATCGATTTTAGAAGCTCGCACTTGGCTATTGGAAGTTAATATCAATGACATTGAGGCGCTGGCACTATATCGACAAAATGGATTCCAGCGTCTGGCAGAAATGACATACTGGGAAATTGGCCCAGAATTATTGGTTGAATTGGCACAAGCAGAGCCAGATTTGCCCAACCTCTTACCAGTAAGTAATGCTGATGCCCAGTTGCTATATCAACTAGATACGGCATCTATGCCACCTCTAGTACGTCAGGTTTTTGACCGCAATACCCGCGACTTTAAAACCAGTTTGTTCGGCGCTTTAACTGATGCAGTGACGCAATGGCTGACCAAAGCAGAAGTAGTCAGTGGTTACGTATTTGAACCCCAACGCAAAGCTGCAATCGGCTATTTTCAGGTGCAACTTGACCGTAAGGGTGAAGTCCCCCACGCTGCAACACTGACAGTTCATCCTGCTTACACTTGGCTGTATCCAGAATTACTATCTCAATTGGCTCGGATTGCCCAAGATTTTCCCCAGCAAGGGTTGCAACTAGCTTCCTCAGACTATCAGGCAGAGCGAGAAGAGTATTTGGAACGAATTGGAGCAAAACGCATAGAACATACATTAATCATGTCTCGTTCTGTGTGGCACAAGCTACGGGAGTCTAAATTCGTCTCCTTAGAAGGAATTCAGTGGACTGATATGCTGCAAGGTTTACAACCGGCACGTAAACCTATACCAGGTGGGATGTCATGGATACAACCAGCAAAGTTGCCATCGTCAGAGAAACCACTGCCAAGCAAGTCAGAAGCGATTAACTTTCCGGTAAAAAACCCTAGCATGGAAGCATTGCCGATTTCGGAATCAGCAGATGCACAGCAGGAGAATTAGTGTGATATACCCAGAGCAAGCAAAACTGTTTATTTCAGCGTTGGGACTGGATTTCGGTCGCAAGCGGATTGGTGTAGCTGGGTGCGATCGCACGGGTTTAATTGCCACGGGGATCACCACAATTGAGCGCATATCTTTTGAGCGCGATGTCGAGCAAATCCGAGAAATAGTTAATGAACGCGAGGTGCAAATTCTAGTTATGGGCTTACCTTATTCAATGGATGGCTCACTAGGATTTCAGGCGCGTCAAGTTCAAAAATTTACTATAAGACTTGCTAAAGCACTGAAACTGCCTGTGGAATATATGGATGAGCGATTAACTTCATTTCAAGCAGAGCAACTGCTGATAGCTGAAAACCGCTCCCCGTCACGCCATAAAGGTTTGATTGACCGCAAGGCAGCCGCTTTAATTTTACAACAATGGCTGGATGTTAAGCGTGCCAATTCCCGCAGTTCAGTGGCGGCTATTGAATATTGATACCTTTTAACATGATATTCTGAAAACGATTAGCCAGCAGTTGGATCTACGTGTAAAGCTATTTGATTAACATAAGATGTGATTAAGATAGTTAAGCGATTTTCAAACTTGCTGGTATTTATTAAATTTCTACATTTCGGCTATGTTTCCCTCTCCATTTCCTGAAGAAAATGATAACGCTCATGCGGGTTCCATCACTTTAACCGATGACAAAGGGCGATCGCTCGAATGTTATATAGAGCATTCCCTGGAGGTAGATGGGCAAGAATATGTTTTACTTCTTCCTGTAGACTCACCTGTAGAAATTTTTTCTTGGGAAGGTGAGGGTGAGGAAGAAGAAGCGGTTCTGGTAGAAGATGACAGCACTATTGAGCAAATTTTTGCCACTGCTCAAGCGGTACTATCTGAGCAGAACCTGATATTGAAGAACACAGCCTATGCTTTGACAGTTGCAGGTGATTTACCGCCAGTTGAAGAATCAGAACTCTTCACTTTAGAAATTGAAGATGAAGAGGCAGATTTAGAACCTGAGCAATTACAGCTACTTGCTAGCTTCTATGATGAAGATCAGGAGTATGCAATTTATACACCCCTCGATCCCCTGTTGTTTTTTGCACGGATAGCTAAAACAGGTCAACCGGAATTACTCTCTCCAGAGGAGTTTCGCAAAGTGCAACCTCTGTTAGAGGAACATCTTTTTAATGAGGTGGAATAAGATTAAAAATTCAAAATGTAACATTTTAATTTTGAATTTTTTAATTGGGAATTTTTAATTGTAATCAAAATTTACTTAAACCTTTTGCCATGTCCCATTAAATGTCGAAGCAATGAAACATTGACACTAAATTGGGACTATTAATATTGTTTGAGATTCTGGAAAAAAGACTTTGGTAAAGATTTTCAATCTAAAATTCAAAATTCAAAATCCAAAATTGCTATGAGGTGCTGAAAATGGCTTATAGTGACTTTACATTAAGTAAATTTAAAAAGTCATTCAGCATCCGCATTGATGAAGAAACTGATTTATGTGCCGACATAGAACCTTTACAGGCAAGTGAGAAACTCAAAAATTCTTTAGAAGAAACTACAGAACTGGCTTTAGCAATTAATACTGAAAAAGCTCGTTCGGAAATGATTATTACTCCGATATTGTTGGAGGTAAGACGCAGGGCTAATTATCCAATTAGTTTATTTTCGGGAACAGACTTTAATGTAGATGCAGGAAACGGACTGAATGGCTATTGTGACTTTATCATCAGTCGTTCTAAAGAGCAACTAACAATTAATGTGCCTGTGGTGGTTATTATTGAAGCCAAAAATGAAAATATTAAAGGTGGATTAGGTCAATGTGCAGCCGCAATGTTGGCAGCACAATTGTTTAATCAACAAGAAGGAAATGAAATTAGGATAATTTACGGCGCGGTAACAACGGGGGATATTTGGAAGTTTTTGAAGTTAGAAGAAAACAATATATTTATTGATTTAAGTAATTATTACATCAAAGAAATAGATAAGATTTTAGGAATTTTATCTCAAAGTGTTCAGGGAGATATCCCAGGATGGAGTTCGACTAACTAAACTATATTAGGTTATGCTCATTTGTTTGACCTATCTACATTTGACTGTTGACTATGACTTGGAACAATCTTTTACAGCCTGACTTGATTTTAGAGGGTTCAGTGTTGAACCTAACACCAGATATTATCCAAAAATACGGGCTTAAAGGGCTGGTATTGGATGTAGATGAAACTTTAGTACCCTTTACAGTCGGGATGGCTTCCCCAGAACTACGGCAGTGGGTGGAGCAAATTCGCACCTGTACTAGATTGTGCTTGGTGAGTAATAACCTGAGTGAAGCGCGAATTGGTGGAATTGCGCGATCGCTCAATCTACCTTACTATTTGGGTGCAGCCAAGCCTTCCCGACGCAAAATTAGGGCTGCACTTAGGGGAATGGATCTACCAGTGCATCAAGTGGGGATGGTAGGCGATCGCTTGTTTACCGATGTTTTAGCAGGTAATCGCCTGGGGATGTTTACAATTTTAGTCGAACCGATTGTTCATGCAGATGCAGCTCTGCGCTCTCATCCAGTACGCAACTTTGAAGTTTGGATATCAGAAATCTTAGGAGCCTCTATTACTCCCAAGAAAACTAAGATTCACAAAACTTGAGAAATCGTCAGGAAAGTAAATCTAAAGAAATGATTAAGGAATCTTATTGTCAGCCAAAAATCGGGGATCATAAGTATTAATAAGATGGGATCAGCCAAAAAAGACCCCAAGCCATACTAAGTAAATATACATCCGTAGAGCGTCAGCCTTCACTATAGAGGGATTGGCGCTTTACAATTTCTTTAGTGCTTTGTCATTTGTCATTTGTTAATAGCCGAGAATGACTAATGACCAATACTTCTCTACGAGAGGCTGCACTTCTCTACCAGACGCTGCGCGTAGCTTGCAACTCCTGCGGAGTACGGCAAGGCTCAGTGACCACGCCAACGGCTTCTCTACCAGACGCTACGCGAACGCTCAGTACAAGTGACCAATGACTAAAACAATTGTTGTCAAAATCGGCACTTCTAGCCTAACCCAACCAGAAACGGGACAATTAGCACTTTCTACCATCGCTACCTTGGCGGAAACACTCTGCCATTTAAGACGCCAAGGACATCGGGTGATTTTGGTTTCTTCTGGGGCTGTGGGGGTGGGTTGTGCGCGATTGGGCTTAACTGAACGTCCCAAGGCGATCGCACTAAAACAGGCTGTAGCAGCAGTTGGACAAGGCAGGTTAATCCGTATATACGATGATTTATTTAGTACTCTGCAACAGGCGATCGCCCAAGTATTATTGACTCGCAGCGACTTAGTACAGCGCAGCCGCTATCTTAACGCTTACAACACCTTTCAGGAACTATTGGGACTGGGAGTGATCCCCATAGTCAATGAAAATGATACTGTAGCAATAGACGAACTAAAATTTGGTGATAATGATACCCTTTCGGCATTGGTTGCCAGCCTAGTAGAAGCAGATTGGCTATTTTTGCTTACCGATGTCGATCGGTTGTACTCAGCTGATCCCCGTTCCGTACCAGATGCACGGCCGATCGCTCTAGTTAGTAGCATTAAGGAATTAGCAGAATTACAAATACAAACAGGTTCCCAAGGTTCTCAGTGGGGTACTGGTGGTATGGTGACAAAAATTTCGGCTGCGAGGATTGCGATCGCGGCTGGAGTGCGTACCGTAATTACTCAAGGGCGATTTCCGCGGAATATCGAAAAAATTATCCAAGGTGAACTTATTGGAACGCATTTTGAACCGCAACCTGAACCAACTTCGGCGCGTAAACGTTGGATAGCTTACGGACTTGTACCTGCGGGTAAATTGTATTTAGATTCAGGTGCGATCGCGGCAATTTCTCTAGCGGGAAAATCGTTATTAGCGGCTGGAATTAAGACATTAGAAGGAGAGTTTGACACCCAGGACGCTGTGCAATTATGTGACACCAACGGTAACGAAATTGCTAGAGGACTTGTGAATTACAACAGCGATCAACTGCAAAAGATTCGCGGGTTACATTCGCGGGAAATTCCGACAATTTTAGGTTATGCCGGTGCGGAAACCGTAATTCACCGAGATAATTTGGTTTTGACTTAAGATGAAAATAAGATAAATTTCGTGACTACTAACTGGGAGAGTAAAAAATATTATGACTCAAACGTTAGAAAATGCTGTTAACTTACCAGAAGAACAACGCTTCTTTCGACGTGGGTTAAGTTGGGAAAAGTTCAAAGCGATTCAAGCTAGCTTTGAAAATGTATCAGGGGTGCGGTTGTTTTATTGTGAGGGAATTTTAGAAATTGTAACTATTGGTAAACCTCATGAGGTGATTAAGTGTTTAATTGCTGGACTACTTATTACTTACTTTGAAGTCAAGGGGATTGAATTTTTCCCCAGTGGTAGTTTTAGCCAGATTATTCCCAAGATAGTAGAATATCAAGCAGATTTATCTTATTGCTTTGGAACGGACAAACCTGTACCAGACTTGTGCATTGAAGTCGTGATTACTAGCGGTAGTCCCATCAAATTACAAAAGTACAAATTGATGCAAGTCCCGGAAGTTTGGTTTTGGGAAGATGGCACATTTGAGGTTTACTGTTTACGAGAACAAGAATATGAAAAAGTTGTTAAAAGTGAGTTATTCCCAAAATTAGATTTATCCCTGCTCAATCGTTGTCTTTTATTGTCGTCTTCCTTAGAAGCGATTAGAGAGTTTCGCCAAAATATTCAACAATGATAGTAGGTTAAAGAAAACAATAATCAAATCTGTCCAAAGATGACTAACCAAAAGCTGACGTTAGAAATTTCAGAATCTCTGTTTGAACAATTGCATCATCTTGCTGAGTTAACTGGTCAATCTATAGAATCCTTAGCATTGCAAAGCATTACGGGCAACTTACCTTGCTTAAGTGAAAAAGTACATGACCTCGATGAACTACTGTCACGAGTAATACCGGATAATTTACATGGTGAAATTGACAGTGGAAAGCCTGTAGGTCATGAAATATTCTGATTCTGAATTATACATACCGAAACAGGGCGATATTATTTGGATAAACTTCACGCCTCAAATTGGACATGAGCAAGCAGGTAGGCGTCCTGCTCTTGTGATCTCACCACTTAAATATAATCGTCGAGTTGGATTGGCCTTGGTATGTCCAATTACTACGAAAGTCAAGGGATATCCTTTTGAAGTACCTGTTTCAGAAGGTTTAGCAGTATCAGGAGTAGTGCTGGCAGACCAGGTGAAGTCTTTCGATTGGCAAGAAAGAAAAGCCGAGTTTGCTTGCAAAGCACCAGATGAAGTCACAGTTGAGGTAATTACTCTACTGAGAACTTTAATGCCTCTACCATAATAGAAGCGATCGCCACCGCCCCCCACAACGGCGCATCATCACCCAGCACCGCCGGCACGATTTCAAAATCAACTTCTAGCAAAGCCGTCTCCCGCGCCACCTGACGCACAACCCGCCAAAAATCCTCCCCCGCCTTCATCACACCACCTCCCAACACAAAGCGCTGCGGATTCATCAAGTTCGCCACATTACCAATACCCACACCCAGCGCCCAAGCAGCCTTGTGCAAAACTTCCTTAGCCAAATCATCACCAGCCGCCGCAGCTTCACTCACTAACTGCCCCGTCAGCAACTCTAAATTATCCCCTACCAAACGCCTTAAAACCTCTCCTCGTTGGCGTCTTGGCAGTACCCTCCGGGAAGCCGCTAGGGCGTCTACCTTTTCCAAAATTTCCCTAACATTTTGCGCCATATAAGGCCCCGATGCCAAACGTTCTACACATCCCCGCTTACCACATAAACAAATTGGCCCAGCAGGATCGACAACGATATGTCCAATTTCGCCAGCCATCCCACCAGCACCCCGCCAAGGCTTACCGTTGAGTATCCAACCACCACCCACACCAGTGCTAACAGTTATATAAAATAGGCTATCGTATCCCTGACCGGCACCAAAACGATGTTCACCCAAAGCAGCAACGTTAGCATCATTATCTAAACCAACAGGAACACCAAACTCCTCCTCCAACAAACCTTTGAGGGGAATATTTTCCCATCCAGCGACATGATGAGATAGTCGCACCGTCCCTGTGGAAGCGTCCACTGGTCCCCCAAAGCTGACACCGATCGCAGCAGGTTTTGTGTCATGCAGCAGCGAGTAAATGAGCGATCGCATAATTTCCAAATCAGTGCTAGCATCAGCACTCCCTGGCGAGAGACGACGTTCATAACCCAACCACTTTCTAGAACCAATATTTACAGTCGCCGCCGCCAGTTTAGTTCCGCCAAAATCGAGAGCTAGGATAAATGCCACAGTCTTTTATGCTCCTTTTATACCATCACAAGGTAAGGTTTCTCTCTCAGGAAAGATGTTTGCGATCAAGATACATTTAACACTAGAGAAAACTAGATGATTTAGCAACTTATGACTACCGAGCAACCAAAACCAGTTATTGATTTATCTCACGCCAAAGAACCTCCTCAGTCTATTGATATCAATAAAGCTCAAGAGGCAGATCCCATTGAACCTGAAGAAGTTAGCGGACAGAGGAAGCAAAACCCCACTCCTGATGATTTCAATGGCGAAGATGAAGATCCAAAAATTGGGGATAGTCCAATAATTAGCGCCAATTTTTCAGGTGGATAAATAATGATCATTACTAAGGAACGTAGATTAAATAAAATGGAAAATTTTATCCTGTCTCTAGCCTCGCTCTCCTTTATAAGGAGAGGGATTGAGGGTGAGGTAAGCCAGGGAGATAAATTAGATGTTATTTAATTCTTATTCCTAACTTACTCATCTCTTTGTGAGTTAAGTACTCCATCAATAAACTGTTGTAATCGCTCATAATGGGAACCTTTCCAATAAATGCGATCGCAGTCTTGACAACGCTGGAATTGATCAATCTGCAATCGCACCTTTTCTGGCACTTGATCAATAATCGATTGCTTCTCTACAAGTTCTAATAATCCATTGCAACGCAAACACCGTTTAAATGGTGAGATTAATTGAAACAAGTCAAATCGTTGCAGTACTTCTATGATTTGTTGTTGAGGGTTAGTGTTTCTAACGTAATACCCATGTGTTACCAAACTACGCATCAATAGACCCTGATCACGAGTCAAGAGAATCCGTGCTTGGTTGGAGGATATTTGGGCTAATTTCTCATCCTCGTAGTCATTGCGGTATAAAGTATCAAAACCTAAAAGTCGTAGAGATGTCGCTAGCTTGCCCAAATGAATATCTAAAACAAAGCGGATAATACTAAGCGGTTTTGGCAGAACAGAAACGCTTGGTATAATAACACTTCTAGCTGAAATTGGATAAACATTAATACTATCTCCATCCGAAACAATGTAAGAAAAATTTACATATTCACCATTAACATTAATCAGATCAACTTCTGGATGAGGGACACCCAAGGACTCAATCATGTCCTTAATTGAGGCTTTCTCCTCAAAAAAATGAGATATTCTTACCTGCTGATGATGCCGTGGTAAAAAATAGTTCAATTCTGCATGGAAGTAGAAATATGCGATCGCCATAGCCACAGATATTTGGATTAGTAGGCGCACACAGCTGTGCTACCATAGTGACAACAATTTGTCACAATTGCAAAACTTTGTCTATTATATTGAAAGTATCAATGCTTGTTCTAGTCAGTTATCTCCATTATAAAATGCGCGTTAAGCTTGATTTAACCAACCTCTTGAAGGCTATAAATTGTAAAGGATTAATAAAGATTATCAAATACTTGCATTTATGATTGACTTCAGCTACAGTCAAGGAAGATGCCTATCATCAAACCCTGACATAAGCTTCAGAAAGTTAAATTAGGTAAAAAGCTAAATACCAAGTTTGTTAATGTTGATGTCAGTGACGCAGCTAATAATTAGTCACTAGTTTTGAAGATTAACTTATCGCGCATGGACTAAGGGGCAGTAAAGCATTTACCCCTGATTTTATTATTTTTATTTTTTCTCAACTAATTGAGAATTATTTGCAATATGTATAGATTCGATAGATACATGAAAAGCAGAGAGTGTGGAAGAAGTCTTAAAACAGTATTGGCTTTGGCAAACTTATACCGTTGGTTAAATGTTGACGCATCTACCTTGAGAAATATATTCCTCACAATAACGATACAGGATTATATCTTTATCTGTAAAAACAGAATTTGTAACTAGCTGCGAAAAAAAGCAACTTCAGAAAATCCGAGTTTCGGCAAGCGAAAATTTATGAAATACTAGATAACAATAAAACTCGATACAAAATTAATTCCACTACTACGAAAAAATATCTCTTGACACTATTTATCTTTATTGGGGAGAATTTATTAACAAGGAAGAGGTTGATCAGAAATGATGTTATAAAATGGCTACTTAGTTTGAACTGCGAAATACATATTGTTCTTTTTTATCTCCTTGAATTAAGGATATTGTAGTTAAAAACACAATTGTAGTTTCTAATACCTTTTGTCCAGAAAATACGCTCATGAGTATAGCTAGATGAATACTGTTTTTTGTTCTGACTATTCACGGCAAGCAGGAGAAGATGTTATTGGTAGTGCCACCAATTACCAAACCTATATTTTAGTTGAGTGTCCTCTACCTTGGACATCAGAAGCCTTTAGTTCCAAGTGGGTGCCAGAGAATTTGAGGATTTTGGTACAAGAAATGAAGCGTGCTAAACTACCAATTATATTCCTCTTAATTGCTAATGATCTATCACACAAAGTAAACCAGACTACGCTTTTAATTTATCAAAAAAAAGAAGGACTAAGTAATGGTTTCTGCAAGCAAGAGTTTAAACTAGGAAATATTGAGCAAGTAGCAGCAGTTGTCCAAAAATGTTTATCGGGTATCAGTGCTAATTTTGAGGTGGAAACTAGTACAACTAGAGATATTTTAGTCTGTACCCACGGTAGCCATGATAAGTGTTGTGCCAGATATGGCGCTCCCTTTTACTTCAAAGTAACAGCGATTACTGCTGATTTATGCTTGGATAATGTGCGAATTTGGAAATCATCACACTTTGGGGGACATCGGTTTGCACCAACAGTTATAGACTTGCCAGAAGGAAGATATTATGGTGTTCTCGATCAAGATTCATTCAAATCAATTCTGAACCGTACTGGCGATATTCAATGCTTAAATAAAGTCTATAGAGGTTGGGGAATTCTGCCTGCTGCACTTCAGATTTTGGAAAGAGAACTAATCCTCCGCAACGGATGGGATTGGTTTAACTACAAAGTTGCAGGCAAAATTTTGGAGCAAAGTTTAGACAACAATACTATTCTCGCTGAACTAAGTTTTGAGCAACCTTCTGGTTCTCTCTATACTTACCAGGCTAAACTTGTCAAAGATCCAACCAAGACTCAACAACTAAAGAGTTCATGCAATGCTACACGAGAGTTGGTAGTTACTAAATATGCTGTAGCTAGTGTCTGGATTACCTCTAGTAAGATGATGAGTTATAGTACATAAAACTGTAGCGTTTTTAAACGCAGAGGGGAGGTAGCGCGTTGCGTATTTTCCCACGCCACTCCCCCCAACGGAGGAAACCTCCGCAAGGGGGTGGCTCCCCGTTATAGCGACTGCCGTCACGCAAAGGGAAGCGCCTATGCGTTTAAATTCCCAATCCTGAATCGAGATTAAGCCATATTTAAGACTTTCCGTAACAGTATTTGGTCTTCTAATTTGGCTTTTAAACGACCATTTTCGATATCTCGAATCCAGCTTTGGCTTTTACCTGTGAGTTTTGCCAACTCTCTTTGAGAGAGATTCAAATTTTTTCGCGCTTGCAAAATCTGTTCACCTAGCAAATCGTTTGTAGTTTTAGGCTTCCTTTTGGCTTTAGCAGTTCTTGTTTTCTTTTTTTCCGATTCTGAGATTTGCTGTTCCCATTCTGGTGGGAGTTCAAAAGCCAAAATTCGCGCATTCATTAGCAGATTCCACTTCCCACGGGGGCCTGTGTCTGTGATACGAGTTTCAGCACCACCGTCATTAGTCCAAAATTCTAATGCTTCATCTGGATCTTCGGGAAGATCAACTAATTTCGCCCACAAAGGTTGAATTTCTAATGGATAGGTAACTGGATCGAAAATTGGTTTCATTCCATAATGATGGATAATTTCCAAATCGCTTTCAAAAGTTCGCAGCAGACGTTTGCGTTCTTCCCGTTGTCTGGATGCAAGGGCGACTTTTTCTTCACCGTAAGCAATACGCAGCAAGGTAGGAATGGTGATGCGTTGTTCTTTGCCCATTTTGGTTTTAAACAACAACCACAGCATTAGTCGGACTGCGCCTTCATGTTGCTGCCAAATACTCATGACTGTGGTTAACAGCGTTTTGGGAAGACTGCCGTATTGATAGAATGCGGTTCGCTCTTTACATGCTTGTTTGTTTAAGAAATATTTTGCCCATAAACCTGCTTTTACTTTAAAAGTTAACCCAATAAGATATTTGCATCCAAGATTGTCTTCTTGAAAGTGGTGTTGAATATCTACTAAGTGCCATAAGCGGCTCCCTGTAATAGAGAATCCGTTAATTCGACCTTGTTGAGGCCAATCAATGGAGATAATCAGTGAGCAAGCTTGCTGAACGATATTTTTCATTAAAGCTAGCTTGGCAGCTTTGCTCAAATCTTTGCGTTTTTCCATCCCCAAATATTTCTCGATTTGTCGCTCATCGATCGCAAATTCTTGTTCGCAAGGTTGATCTAAGGCTGTGGCATAAGCTGCAAAAATCAGATGTATGCAAGCGGCTCTGATGTCAAGCCCCTCAATTGCTGCCAAATCTGTGGCCTTGTCGTTAACTTTGAATGGATCTTGGATGTGAAAGGCGATCGCACCTCGGCCTTGGTTGACTTGTCGGCTGTAACATAAATAGCCGTCTTCATCATTTTCCCAATGTAGGGATGTGCGTTGTGCCAATACATTACAAGCTTCCCAAATAGCGATCGCTGAAGCAAATGGGTTATTCTTGCCGTTAGAAAACAAGTCTAAGCTAGTAGCATCTCTCGGTTCAACTTTGCATCTCCCCTTTTTCGCCTGCCAAGGAATCGGAGAATTAGTTGGACAAGCTATTACACATTGCGGCTCTGGATAATAGCCCTCACAATTATTACAAAGACCAGGATCAACCCAGTATTCATTGTTCTCTATTTTGATTGCACCCGTAGGACATTGGGGGCGGCAGTTGTCACATCCAACGCAACTGTTGTTAGGAATTGTATAAGGCATAAGGCTCTTTTCCCACTCTAATCGTTGAGATGTCTGTCTCAGGTCTCCCCTGGATGAGTCCTGTTTATTCATGACTCGCTACCACATTATCTTTCTGGCGAGAATCATCTTTTCTCACCACACTCACTCCCCACATCCATATTTTGACTTCGTATCTAATTGGAAGATATTTAAGGCTTTAAAACTGAGTCTAAGAAAACTTCTTATTAACTATACATTTCATGAAAAAAATGATTAATTTGTTCGTACTGAGCTTAGAAAAAAATCTTAACATTTATTTTATTAGGTACTTAATGAACATTTTAGATTTGACCATAAAACCTTACTCAAGGCATTTTTAAGAACAAATTTTGACTATTGCAATTGGACTTCACCTGATTTATTAATAATTTTAATATTTAATGTAGGGTAATATTCTGCCATGAAGTTTACAGTTTCTTCATAAATTGATTATGTTTGATGAGGTGAAATCATCATATTTATTTTGTCACGATTTATCTAAATATTTGAATTAAATAAATTTAAAATTGTTGCTTGATAAAATACATATTGCATATATCAAATTGTAACTAATGAGCATCTAATTTTGTATATATGTATACTGTTAGTCTAGATTTATTTGCCTAAACCTAAAAATATTTGAAAATCAATATCATCATTGTTATAGATATAGTTGCACTTGCTGGAAATAATAAAACTGCATCTACACGAGGCTTTACCCCAATTTTTCCTTCTCTCGTTCCTATGCAGAGCATGGAAATGGCTGATTAGAGCCTGTTTTAAAAGTGTTTGGCTGTGATTTTAGGCACTTAATGATCCCCCTTAGCCCCCCTTAAAAAGGGGGGAACCCAGATCAATTCCCCCAATTGATCGGGGGATCTAGAACGTTTTGCTACCTACAATAGGACTTTTAAAACATCCTCTTAGGGGCTGCTAGTTATAACTTGAGTCAGAGACTCAATGAATGCGTTCCTATGCTGTGCATGGGAACGAGGAAAACATATTATTGGCAATAATGTTCATCTATAAATTGAAATAAAA
This sequence comes from Nostoc sp., assembly GCF_054880495.1. NCBI lineage: Bacteria > Bacillati > Cyanobacteriota > Cyanophyceae > Nostocales > Nostocaceae > Nostoc > Nostoc sp. The sequence continues at coordinate 4,355 of NZ_JBTYKD010000050.1, read as the reverse complement.
AATAATTTTGCATTGTGTTCAAAGTCATCGAAATTTGATGATGTAAAAGTAATTTTTTAATACCAAAAATAGAAAATATTAGGATAGTATGATGATTAATGCACAAACAGATTTACAGGCAAAATTGCCGAGGATTTATTCATGGCACAACTAACAGGTTTGACATTTGGCGGTAAGACTTGGACACCAAAATTTGCTCAGGAAATTGACAAGGACAAATGTATCGGCTGTGGCAGATGCGTTAAAGTATGCGGATACAATGTGCTAGGTTTGAAGGCGCTGAATGAAGAAGGGGAATTTGTAGAAGATGAAGATGATGAAGAAATTGAACGGAAAGTAATGGCAGTTACTTCTCCAGATAACTGTATTGGTTGTGAAGCGTGTTCACGGATTTGTCCCAAGAACTGCTACACCCATGTTGCATTAAACAATTAAGGTTTTTAAAGTTAGTCAAAATTGTTGTTCATTCAAGGGAGCACTGTTTGTATAAAGCGCAAATGCGCTAGGCAAGGTAACTTGAGGGGAAGACTAAATATTTACCGTAACTAATAAAAGGTTCACAGTAAACAAATCCGTAAATCGCTAAATGTTAGCTATTAACAAATTTAAACTTGCTGCTAATATAGCCTAATCAATATTAGAGCTAACAACAGTGCTATTTCATTCTCATCTAGCCCGCCTCAGAATAAATTCTGAGTCTAATAGCACTCATTCGTCTTTAGACGAGTGAGAAAAGATTATAGTCCGTTAAAACGGACTTTAGCTATAAGAGAGAAACTTTACTTCTGGGCGGTTTATGTCTAGAACAAAATAGCCCTGAGTCTAACAGTGCCCTCTTGGAACAACTAGCTTTTCTGAAAGCAGGGGGCTAACTTTGTCATAGGAGTTGAAATATAATTTGTAATTTTATGGGGGAAAGATATGGAAAAAATCTGGAAGTTTCCCCCATTTTTTATGGCTGCACGTTAGAAAGTTAATAAGTGAAAAGGGAATGGGGGAGATGAGGGAGAAATAACCAATGCCCAATGCCCAATACTTCTCTACGAGAGGCTGCGCCAACGACTTCTCTACGACACGCTACGCGAACGCTCAGTACAAGTGCCGAATTCCCAAAACCCAGAGAATCACACGTTTAAAGACGGTTTACAAAGCAGGTAGCATGTATGCAACAAGTTCCTGTTTCACTATGGACCCTGGTTGCTGGGATAGTAGTTACAGCAATCAGCATTTGGATTGGTCAAAACCACACTCTCATGCCGGTGCAAGCATCGTTACAAGCGCCTTTGGTAGACGGTTTTTTTAACGTCATGTTTACCATTGCGATCGCACTCTTCTTAGTGGTAGAAGGAACTATTGTGCTTTTTTTGATTCAGTTTCGTCGCCGTCCGGGTGACGATACCGATGGCGCATTAGTAGAAGGCAACGTTTCCTTAGAAATCTTTTGGACAGCAATCCCAACAGTGATTGTCCTCGCTTTGGGCATCTACAGTGTAGATGTTTTTAACCGAATGGGAGGTTTTGAGCCTGCCAGTCATCCTCATTCAGCAGCACATGTTGCTCAGATGCCGGGAACCGCTCTGGCAGCGACATTAAGCGATACTTCCCAAGCAACAACTGCTCCATCAATTGCCCCAACAATCGCCCCGACAATTGGGATTGGCGCGTCTCCTCAAACCCTAGACAAACCAGCCGACTTAGTTGTTGATGTCAAAGGAATACAGTATGCCTGGATATTTAATTATCCCGATAGTGGCATTACCTCTGGGGAATTGCACATACCCGTCGGTGCTGATGTCCAACTCAACCTTTCAGCACAAGATGTAATTCACTCATTCTGGGTGCCAAATTTCCGCCTGAAACAAGATGCACTTCCCGGTATCCCTACCGAACTACGATTTGTCGCCACCAAACCAGGTACATATCCCGTAGTTTGTGCTGAGTTATGCGGTGGTTATCACGGTTCAATGCGGACACAGGTAATTGTTCACACACCAGAAGAATATAATAACTGGCGGACAGAAAATCAAATTGCTCAACAGCAAAACCTAAATCAAGTTGTTGCAATTAATCCAGCCGATTTATCAACATCAGAGTTTCTCGCGCCCCACACCCATGATCTGGGAATTAGTGCAGTAACTCTAAAGTCATTGGTCATTAGTCATTAGTCATTGGTCGCTTGTACTGAGCGTTCGCGCAGCGTCTCGTAGAGAAGCCGTTGGCGTGGTCACTGAGCCTTGCCGTACTCCTCCGGAGAAGCAAACTACGCGCAGCGTCTCGTAGAGAAGTGCAGCCTCTCGTAGAGAAGCATTGGTCATTAGTAATATTATGTCCGCTCAATTAACCATTATTAAGAAGAACCCCACCCCCAACCCCTCCCCGCAAGCGAGGAGGGGAGCAAAAGCGCAACTTTGGCTGGGGTGCTTTTACTATGGGCGACATTATATAACTGACAAATGATAAAGGACAAATGACAAATGAAAAACGACATAGACGCCCGGAGGGCGGCTTCCCGTAGGGTAGGACAAAAATATGACGCAGGTAGAATTTCCCCGGAATACTCCACCAGAAGAAAATAAACCGGAAACTCTGGTGACTGGCCACACCTCCCATCCGCAGGCGTGGAAATGGCAGGACTATTTTACATTTAATGTTGACCACAAGGTTATTGGTATTCAATACCTAGTGACAGCGTTTGTATTCTATCTCATCGGCGGACTAATGGCGATCGCTGTGCGTGTCGAATTAGCAACACCAGATGCAGACTTCCTCGACCCCAATCTGTATAACGCTTTCATGACCAATCACGGGACGATCATGATCTTCCTGTGGATTGTCCCTAGCGCTATTGGGGGATTTGGTAACTATTTGGTGCCATTGATGGTTGGTGCTAGGGATATGGCTTTCCCGAAGCTAAACGCGATCGCCTTTTGGTTAAATCCACCAGCAGGATTACTGATATTAGGTAGTTTCATTTTTGGCGGTTCGCAATCTGGTTGGACAGCTTACCCACCATTGAGTTTGGTGACAGCACCCATCGCTCAAACTATGTGGATACTGGCGATCGTTTTGGTGGGAACTTCTTCAATTTTGGGTTCGCTGAACTTTGTGATCACCATTTTGATGATGAAGGTTCCCAGCATGAAATGGGATCAAGTACCCCTGTTTTGCTGGGCAATCTTGGCAACCTCCCTGCTGGCACTTTTCTCCACACCTGTATTAGCAGCCGGTTTAGTTCTGCTGTTGTTTGACCTCAACTTTGGCACCTCCTTCTTTAAACCAGATGCAGGCGGTAACGTTGTAATTTATCAACACTTATTCTGGTTTTATTCCCACCCGGCAGTATATTTAATGATTCTGCCGATCTTCGGCATCATGTCGGAGGTAATTCCAGTTCACTCCCGCAAGCCCATCTTTGGTTATAAAGCGATCGCTTATTCTAGTGTAGCAATCTGCGTTGTGGGTTTGTTTGTCTGGGTACACCACATGTTTACCAGTGGTACACCCGGTTGGATGCGGATCTTCTTCACTATCTCTACGCTCATAGTTGCAGTTCCGACGGGCGTGAAGATTTTTGCTTGGGTTGCTACCCTCTGGGGTGGTAAAATCCGCTTTACCAGTGCGATGCTTTTCGCCATTGGTTTGTTATCGATGTTTGTCATGGGCGGCTTAAGCGGTGTGACGATGGGAACAGCCCCCTTTGATGTTCACGTCCACGACACATATTATGTTGTCGGACATTTTCACTACGTTCTGTTTGGCGGTTCCGTGTTTGGCATCTACGCCGGTATTTATCACTGGTTCCCCAAAATTACCGGAAGAATGCTAAATGAAACCTGGGGACGCGTTCATTTTGCCCTTACTTTCATCGGCACTAATCTGACCTTTTTACCCATGCACGAGTTGGGTTTAAAAGGAATGCCCCGACGAGTGGCAATGTATGACCCCCAATTTATCGACCTCAATCAGATTTGTACCTTTGGTTCATTTGTTTTGGGGATATCAGTAATTCCTTTTGCCATCAACATGATCTACAGTTGGCTTAAAGGTCCCTTGGCAGGTGATAATCCTTGGCAAGCTTTGACTTTAGAATGGACAACTAGCTCACCACCCGCAATTGAAAACTGGGAAGTGTTGCCGGTTGTCACTCATGGGCCTTATGACTACGGTCATGCTCATAGCACTGAAATACAGCCATCTGCAACGCCGGAAGTTAGTACTTAGTACAGCTTTGCGTAAAAGCGTAGCGTTTTTAATGCAAGCCGATGCATTAACAATGCAAGTCAACGCATTAACAATGCAAGCCGATGCATTAACAATGCAAGCCGATGCATTAACAATGCAAGCCGATGCATTAA
>NZ_JBTYKD010000049.1:0-39387 GCF_054880495.1 Nostoc sp. | reverse complement strand
GGTCATTAGTTTTGGACTAATGAGAAAGGACAACATAATAGAAATGGGGCAATTGGAAGTAAAAGTAACTTTGTATGGGATTAAAAGCGTGTGATTGAGGCAGAAGTTCATTTGTCACTACATAACTTTTTGCGATCGCAAGCGGGGTTCCCTTCCTGGCCCCATCATTTGACGATGGCCCGGTTGGTAGCACGCGCCTTGCGCCTGGGACGTAGCGCCTTAATTCAAGTAGGGGCGGTTTGTGGCTATCAAGGGCGATATCGTACTAGTTTCGTAGCATCAGCCCTAATGTGGCATGGACCTGTAATTATTGTTGCTCAAGAAGGCGTGCAGCAACTTCTGCTGCGGGTAGAAATTCCCCGTCTCCAGCAGTGGCTACCAACCAACAAACCGATTAGGACGGGTGACGCTTGGCCTAGTACTGAGTTTCAAGGGCTACTGTTGACTTCCCCAGAAGCTTGGTTAAGAGGACAATTTGCTGGTGGCGATCGCTTTCCTCAAGGCATCCCCACAATTATTGATGGCGTAGATGATCTCGAAGATTGGGTGCGTGATCAACTTACCCAAGATATTCAACCCGATGATTGGGATCAACTCATGCTGGCTTGCCCAAACGAAGCAGAAGCAATTCGTGAAGCACGGATACAACTGACACACGAACTTTTTCAGCATCCTGCCAATCCTTATGAGTGCTATCTAATTTCCCAGCCAGAAATAGAAATTTTAACCCGTCTGCATTTAGCTTTAGAGTCAGTACAAGCACTGCCAGAACCTTGGAAACAATTCTGGCAACAATTTCAAACCCTTGATGAAAATCTTTCCCCCCATCCTCTCTTCTGGGCGACTATTGCCCATCGACAAGGTTTATTTTCTTTGCACTACGCCCCAATGGAATTGGGCGAAATACTCTGGCCCATTTGGCAGCGACAACCAGTAGTTTTAATTGGCAGTGCTGTAGAACCGGAAACTGAGGCTCCCCTTTTCCGACAGCGCCTGGGTTTGGACGATTTAACTTGCCTGAAGTTCTCTTCGGAAAGTCAAGCAGAAGCAATTCAACTGTATGTACCGTATAAGTTACCCCTACCCAACACGCCGGAATTTCAAGCGGCATTTATTCACAAAGTCCGCACACTGGTTTGTCTAAGTGCTACAGCCCCAGGATTAACGGTTGTCTTGGTGGGTGATGTGCCACTCAAGTCTCAAGTTGCGACAATTCTGGCCTCAGAGTTTGGTTCGCGGGTGCAAGTAGAAAAAACTTGTTTAGATGAAAACGGTATTTTGATTAGCGGTTGGGAATTTTGGCGAGAACATCAACGAGTCTTGCCGGCACCCCATTTGTTAATTATTGCGACTTTGCCCCTACCATCTTTGGAAAATCCCCTAGTAGCTGGTAGGGTAGCTCGTTATAAGCGATCGCATCAAGATTGGTTTCGTTTATATTTGTTGCCAGCAGCTTTAAATGAATTACAACGAGCGATCGCCCCAGTCAGAGAAAGTCAAGGGATCGTGGCTTTACTTGATAGTCGCGTCGTTAACCGCAGCTACGGCGCTCAAATTCTCGCATCTTTAAGTCCTCTGGCACGTATTAACTATCTCGATCCCAGTCTGTTTTCTAACACTGGTGAAGAAAATTCAGCTTAAAGTTCAGTTTTCAATGCCCAATACTTCTCTTCTTAGGCTGCGCCAAGGGCAACGCTACTTCGACCCTTCTCTACGAGACGCTACGCGTAGCTTGCAACTCCTGCGGAGTACGGCAAGCTCAGGGCATCGCGCTACGCGTAGCTTGCTTCCACGAAGTGGTACGGCAAAGCTCAGGGCAACGCGTCGCTAAGTACAAGTCAGTACAAGTGCCCAATTTAAATTTTGTCAACTAAAGCGCGATCGTTTAAAAGTAAGGACTATTATCAGCTTATGAAAGTGATGTGATTCATCGCCTCTCTGTAGACATGATTTCTGGCAAGATAAATTTAGAACCTAAATAGAATTTGAGTTGCTGATTATGGGTGAAGCAAAGCGTCGTAAAACCACACTAGGGGAAACATACGGTCAAGAGACTCGCATCTTGCGTTGGCTTCCCATCACAAAAACTCAATCCGAAAAATTTGTTACTTGGACTACTCGTGGTGCCTGGATAGGCATTGGACTGATGGTTGTAGGATGGGCAACTATCCGTTTTATCGGCCCAGCCTTCGGTTGGTGGCAAGTAGTCTTTTAACAATTCAAAAGTCCAAAATTAAAGGCATTTTCAGGCGGCATCATCTGTTGTAGGGGCACAGCAATGCTTATTGGTGTCAACTTCAGAAAAAATCTGCTTTGAGAAGACGTTTTGCCCTCATCCCCTAACCCCGAATCCCAACTTGGGATTCGGGGAACTAGAGAATTTGCTCCCCTCTCCCAAAATTGGGAGAGGGGCTGGGGGTGAGGGTGAAACCTCGAAAGTATGCCTTGCCTAAATTCTACGTTAAGTTGACACTAATGAGCTTTTTCTGTGCCCCTACCGCATGGTCTATTTACCTGACAAATAGCTGTAAATGAGGGTAGGCGTAGCCCTTGCTTATCCTAATGGAACTGCTTGCTGCTTAGTAGTATCCTAGCAGCTACTCTTTTCAATGGGAATTTTCCCGCAGCTTTGGTCAGTGTGTAGTATGTAAAGAAGCACTTTTGACCTGAGATTATGCCCTCCTCTGAAAAACCCCTCACCTACCCATCCAGCCACAAAAGCAATCAAGTTGATAACTACCACGGTACTTTAGTCGCAGATTCTTACCGTTGGTTAGAAGATCCTGACTCTGAAGAAACAAGGACTTGGATCGAGGCACAAAATCAAGTTACTTTTGGCTACTTGAGTGAAATTTCTACCAGGGAAAAAATTAAACAACGCCTCACCAAACTTTGGGATTATGAAAAATATGGTATCCCTTTTAAAGAGGGTGAATCACTGGGAGACGGTTCAAGCGATCGCTACTTTTATTTTAAAAACGACGGGCTGCAAAATCAAAGTGTCCTCTACACTCTGAAAACCCTCGACGACCAACCCAAAGTTTTACTCGACCCCAATAAACTTTCAGAAGATGGTACTGTTGCTCTTTCAGGATTGTCTATTAGCGAGAATGCTAAACTTTTAGCTTATGGTCTATCCGCCTCTGGTTCTGATTGGCAAGAGTGGAAAGTCCGCGATATTGAAACTGGTGAAGACCTGCAAGACCACCTGAAGTGGATTAAATTCTCTGGCGCATCGTGGACACACGATCATCAAGGTTTCTTCTACAGTCGCTACGATGAACCGAATGAAAAAACTCAATTAGAAGATGTTAACTATTATCAAAAGCTCTACTATCATCAACTAGGTAAATCCCAATCAGAAGATATACTAATTTATCATCGTCCTGACCAAAAGGAATGGGGTTTTAGTGGTGGCGTTACTGAAGATGGACGCTATCTAATAATTTCAATTTGGTTGGGAACTGATTCTAAGAATTTAATTTTCTCCAAAGATTTAACTAACCCTAATGCTGAAGTCGTAGAACTGATTAACCAGTTTGAGGCAGATTACAGCTTTATCGATAATGATGATAGCGTCTTTTATTTCCGCACAGATTTAAATGCACCACGCGGAAGAGTAATTGCGATTGACACCAAAAACCCTGCTAAAGAAAATTGGCGAGAAATTATTCCCCAATCAGCAGAAACGTTGGAAAGTGTCGGCATACTCAATAACCAATTTGTTGCTGATTACCTCAAAGATGCTCACAGTCAAATCAAAATTTTTGACCTCAAAGGCGGGTTTGTACGCGAGGTAGAACTACCCGGGATCGGTTCAGCCGGTGGCTTTGGTGGTAAGCGTAATGATACCGAAACTTTTTATATTTACACCAGTTTCACCACACCAGGAACTATCTATCGTTACGATATGATAACTGGTAAAAGTACCGTTTTTCGCCAGCCAGAGGTAGATTTAAATCCTGATAAGTACGAGACAAAACAAGTCTTTTATCATAGCAAAGATGGTACTAAAGTACCCATGTTTATTACCCATAAAAAGGGCATTAAATTAGATGGAAATAACCCCACTTATCTCTATGCTTATGGTGGTTTTAGTGCCTCAATGACACCTGGTTTTTCTGTAAGTCTTTTGGTATGGATGGAGATGGGTGGTGTTTATGCTATGCCCAATATACGCGGCGGTGGAGAATACGGTGAAGAATGGCATCAAGCGGGAATCAAGGATAAAAAGCAGAATGTCTTTGATGACTTTATTGGGGCTGCTGAGTGGTTGATTGCTAATAAGTATACTAAGACAGATAAGCTAGCGATCGCAGGTGGTAGTAACGGTGGTTTATTGGTGGGTGCTTGCATAACTCAACGTCCCGATTTGTTTGGTGCAGCTTTACCCGCAGTCGGTGTCATGGATATGTTGCGGTTTCACAAATTTACCATCGGTTGGGCTTGGACTTCCGAATATGGTTCAGCAGATAATCCAGAAGAGTTTCCAGCGTTGTATGCTTATTCGCCACTACACAACATCAAACCAGATACAGCTTACCCAGCAACCTTAATTACCACAGCCGATCATGACGATCGCGTTGTCCCTGCTCATAGTTTCAAATTTGCCGCAGCTTTGCAAGAGGCTCACGCAGGTAATGCGCCAACGCTAATTAGAATTGAGACAAAAGCCGGTCATGGTGCGGGTAAACCCACAGCTAAAATTATCAAAGAAGCCGCCGATAAATGGGCTTTTTTGGTGCGTACTTTGGATGTTGAAGTTTAGGGATTAATTTATTTGTAAAGTGGAATGGCACTTACTTAAGCAAAAGTTGCTGCTTAGATCCCCGACTTCTTCAAGAAGTCGGGAATCTAAATCCAGTGGATTTCAAAATCAAATCGGGTTGCTATAGATAAGTTAAAATTAAATCATCACTCTAGACAAATATTAACTATGAGATGGGAAGAAGTTTGTCAACATAAACAATTACAAGATTTACCCTTCAAAATTGAATTAAATAAATGGGGTCAAATCGTAATGAGTCCAGTCAAAATTAAACATTCTTTTTATCAAGGAAGAATCCAATGTTTATTAGAATCTTTATTGAATACAGGAGAAGTGATGCCAGAATGTGCTATCAACACATCAGACGGTGTAAAAGTTGCTGATGTTGTCTGGTGTTCAGAGGAACGATTTTCTCAAATTGAAGATGAAGTATCAGCATCTATTGCACCAGAAATTTGTGTAGAAGTCAAATCCAGTGGTAACACTTTGGAAGAAATGGAATTTAAAATAAATTTATATTTAGAAGCTCAAGCTGTGGAAGTATGGTTATGTAATGAACAAGGTCAAATGAAGTTTTATAATGAGGAAGGTGAATTAGAGCAATCTTTGTTAGTTCCTAACTTTCCTAAGCAAATTAAACGGTAATTGCAGAGAAAATGGGAGATAGCGTAGTTTACCGCACTTCGACCCTTCTCTACGAGACGCTATGCGAACGGCGCAGGCTCAGGGCAGGCAAGCTCAGTGACCACCGTAGGCATCGCCTAAATTACCTAGTTTTAAAATACATCTAAAATTATTCATAAACTCTACTTCGATACTCAATCAAAATGATCGTTACTTGATTTAAGTCATCATCTATTTCATAAATGACGCGATAAGTAGATAGGCGTATAGGACTTACGCATTGACAAGAAAGAGTGAATATATATAACACGAAAAACCACATTTTTCGTAGGGGTTTAGCATTGCTAAACCCCTACAGCATGGTCTATTTACAAATAATAGTCTGAAACTCTCTTCTCTACGAGATGCTGCGCGAACAATTTTGAATTTTTAACCTTCTTGTGTAGTTAAAATGCGACAGATTGGGCTGTACCAGTCAAAGGGATTATTGTATAAGTTTGTGTTTGCCCCTGGTTGAATTGAGGAATCACAGAAAAGCGGTTTGTTGTTGTGATTCCCTTAGTTTCAACTGGGGCTGAGTTGCTGTTTTCAAGGTTTACACGCGGTAAGACCAAAGTAAATAAGGTGCTGCCAGTATCTACTGTCTTACGGATAGTTACAGTCACTAGTGTACCAATTTCTGTTTCTACACTACGGATCTGCTCATTCCCTGTAAAGTTTAATGTCTGTTGCTTATCTTTATAGGTTGGGGCTTGCCAATAAAGCTTGTCGTTGAGTAAGTAATGCTGACATTCTTTCCTTGAAACTGGTACAAGTTCGGTACTACTTCTAAGGCATTAGCTGAAAATACAGGTATTGTTGTTAACAATATACCTAGTGTGAATGATCCAATTAAGTTTGTTATTTGCATGTCTCAAAAAGTTATTGCTAGTTTGGCAGAGATAAAACTTTACCCTCAATCCCTCTCCTTGGTAAGCAGAGGGAAGCCGGAGGCAGGGTGAGGTTTTATATTTAATTTGACCCACTTACTTACTTAGTAATTTATTTGTTGTCAATCGCTAATGAGGAATCCCAAGCACAGTCTGCTGTGGAGTAACGCTAAGAAAGGCAATTTGCTCAACATTCAAGACATTCAAGGTGAACTGATCATGCTTAACGGTGTAATTGTTGCAGGTGCCTGCAATAATGTAATCACTTTTGAAATCAGGCAGAATTAGCTTATCCCATCCCGAACCACCATCGATGGTGGCATTACCGTAACCAACATCAAATGTGTCGTTTCCACCTCCACCCTTAATCAAGACATTGGCAATAGCGCCCCCTTGGTCTGAAACGGGATTACCCTTAGCATCAATTCGACGAGCTTTGAAGTAATCGTTACCGCTTCCGCCATCAATCGTGCCGCCTTGAATGCCAACGCTGGTGCCATAGCCAGTCAGGATATCAGATCCTGCCCCTTCACAAATAATGCCATTAGTATTAACAATGCCAGTACTTGGACTAATGCCAGTACTTGGACTAATGCCAGTACCAATGATGGTATCGTTGCCATCGCCTAAACTGATCATGCCACTGTTAACAATGCCTATACCTACACCAGGTTCAACTGGCCAAGCTTCAGGATGGGAAGGGAAATAGTCCCCCGCACCGCCTGTGCCCGTGCCAGAAAGGAAGTCGTTTCCCTGCCCTGTACTAATTACGCTACCCTCGCTGTTGGAGATGCCTATACCAATCCCCGCAAGGACATTAGTATCCACCATAGCAGATACTTGCCCATTACCGCCCTTGCCAATACCAGTAATAGAATTGTTTCCTTCTCCTCCATTAATGTTGCTGCTACCACTGTTGGAGATGCCTATACCAATCCCCGCAATGATATTAGGACCAGAAGGATTTACTCCCCCATCACCGCCCTTGCCAATACCAGTAATAGAATTGTTTCCTTCTCCTCCATTAATGTTGCTACCACCACTGTTGAAGATGCCTGTACCATCTACTCCATCATAGCCAGGAGATCCACCAGTTCCAGAGATGGAATTGTTCCCTTCTCCTCCATTAATATCGCTGCCCTCAGTGTTAGAGATTCCTATAGCCCTGGTCTGAGTGTTAGAGAAGAGATCCAATTCTCCAATTGCAGTTCCAAAGATAGAGTCGTTCCCAAATCCTCCATCAATGCGGCTATGCTGAGTATTATTGATGCCTGTAGGATCGGCTATTCCATCGAAAGATCCCGTTCCGGTTCCCTTGATCAAATCATTTCCGTCTCCTCCATTAATGTAGCCACCCTGAGTGTTAGAGATTCCTGTACCATGTAGATGTTGTCTATACTCGAAGCCACCAGTGCCTGTGCCTAAGATTGTATCGTCTCCCATCCCTGCATTGATGATGCCACTGTTAGCAATGCCAGTGCCTGTGCCTGCATTGTCAAAGTCGCCGCCACCAGTGCCTGTGCCTAAGATTGTATCGTTACCTGTTTGAGTATCAATGACTCCGTTTTTTAGAACCTCAATTCCAATTGCTGGAATTGCTGGCAATAATGTATTATCCTCTTTGCCTACCACTAGATCCGAACCCGAAGTGCCTATGAATGGGGGCAAAGAAACAATTAGTCTAGACATAATATAATTCTCCGCAATTGTGTGTGATGGAGTTTTAACCTCTGAAAGTCCTGCTCTTTCAAGAATAATTCTCTCTATAAAGAATTTCAGTACACGGAAAACTATAAAACCTCACCCTGCCTCCGGCTTCCCTCTCCTTACCAAAAAGAGGGATTGAGGGTGAGGTTTTATCCTATATTTAATTGTGCCTTCCTACTTACTACAAGTATTAGCGGGAAGAGAAATAATCCTCATTGAAGAGAGGTTTTCCAGATACCGTGAAAAGTCAGCTTCGGGACGGCGTGGGGCTGCTGTCGAAAATAGCTCAACCGCAGAAATAGAGCTACCATTGAAAATGGCGAAAAAGCCAAAAATGTAAGTTTTTTGACTTTTTCAAAATGGTACTAGGGTTTTGTTTTATAATTAAAGATTTTGAATTTCCCATTGCTTATGAAGCTACGCTCATATATGCTTATCGGGTTTTTACTCAGCCTTCTGCTAAGTATTGTGCCTTTTTCGGGCAATTTTACGAATGCTGCAACACCGACAGCAGTCCCACCTGTATCTGCTCTCTCATTCACCCAAGGTGTACAAAAAACCGTATTGGACAACGGCTTAACAGTGCTAACCAAAGAAGTCCATACCGCTCCAGTAGTGAGCGTGCAAGTTTGGTATAAAGTTGGTTCACGTAACGAGGTTAAGGGACAAAATGGCATTTCTCACCAGCTAGAACATTTGATGTTCAAGGGGACAACTGACCGTCCAGTCCAGTTTGGCAGGTTGTTTAGTGCCTTAGGTAGCCAGTTCAATGCCTTTACTAGTTATGACGAAACAGCTTACTTTGGCACAGTGCAACGAGACAAACTCGAAGCATTGTTGACACTGGAAGCCGATCGCATGGAAAATTCCTTAGTTGGGTCTGAGCAACTCAGAAGTGAAAAGCGGGTGGTGATCTCCGAGTTACAAGGGTACGAAAATTCACCAGGGTATCGTCTGGATCGGGCAGTGATGCGAGATGCTTTCCCTAGCAGAGCCTATGGCTTACCTGTGGGAGGCACAAAAGCAGATGTAGAGAAATTCACGGTGGAGCAGGTGCGGAATTATTACCAAACCTACTACAGCCCAGAAAATGCCACACTGGTAATTACAGGGGATTTTGCCACAGAACCTGCACTCAAATTTGTGAAAGAAACTTACGGGAAGTTGCCAAAACGAGCCAAGACGGCTGTGGCTAAAAATTCCGCCCAGGTGACTACTCCTACCTCTGTTGCTAAAAAAGCAGCGATCGTTTTGAAGCAACCTGGAAGTGCGGCACTGCTGCAAGCAGTGTATCCGTTAACAGATATCAATCATCCTGATGTGCCGGCAATTGATGTGATGGATGCTATCCTCACAGGTGGACGTAGCTCTAGACTTTACCAAGCTTTGGTGGAATCTGGACTCGCTAGTTCAGTAAGTGGCGGTGCTGCCGAACTCATCCAACCCGGTTGGTATGAAATTGATGCTACGGCGGCTCCCGGTCAAGAGTTGGCGAAAATTGCCCAGGTACTCCAGGAATCTTTAGCAAAATTGCAACAGCAGCCTGTTACCACAGAAGAATTGAACCGAGCGAAGACACAACTACAAACCTCGTATATTTTGGGTAATCAAGACATCACTAGTCAAGCTACCCAACTGGGATATAACCAAACTGTGGCGGGGGATTATCGTTATATTGAACGGTATCTGGCTGCGATCGCTAAAGTTACCCCAGATCAAGTTCAGGAAGTAGCAAAAACTTACCTTAATCCGGCTAAACAAACCATCGGCTTCTTTGAGCCAACCCAACCAGATGGTAAACCAGGAACTTCTAACGCTAGTTCTAGTCGTACGGTGGAAAATTTCAGCCCCGGTAAACCTGTAGATCCAGCAGAACTGGCCAAATATCTCCCACCTGCCACATCAGCTACAGATTCAGGCAAACAATCACTACCAGAAGAGTTTACCTTAAATAATGGTTTGCGGGTTCTGCTCTTGCGCGATCGCAACCTCCCCACCATTAACCTGAGTGGACAACTTAATGCCGGTAGTGAATTTGACGGCAATCAAAAAGCTGGATTAGCAAATCTGACTGCGAACAACTTAATGAATGGGACGCAGACTAAAAATGCTTTGGACTTGGCAAAAAGCCTAGAAGACCGGGGAGCGGACTTAAACTTCGGTGCTAGCCGCGAAGGAGTTAGCATTAGTGGTCAAGGACTTTCCGCAAACTTGCCGATATTAATTCAAACTCTGGCAGATGTGTTAGAAAACGCCACTTTCCCAGCTGACCAGTTACAACTGAGTCGCCAGAGGGCGTTGACAAGTCTCAAAGTCCAGCAAGATGACCCTAGAGGGCTGGGACGACAACTATTTCAGCAAGCAATTTACCCAGAAAATCATCCATTCCATAGCTTTCCCACAGCCGAGAGCTTAAAGAGCATTACTCGTGATGATTTGCTTGGCTTTTACCAGACACACTACCGACCAGATAGCACAACGATCGCCTTAGTTGGAGACTTTGATCCAGTTCAGGTAAAAGCTTTGCTAAATCAGCAGTTTGGCAAATGGCAAGCCACAGGTAAGCCACCTGTGCTGAAAATAGCATCCGTACCATTACCGCCAACTTTGACACGTTTAAACAAAGTAATTCCTGGTAAAACAGAGGCTGTTACCTACATCGGCTACAACGGCATCTCTCGCAAAGACCCGCGTTTTTATGCAGCACTGGTGCTGAATCAAATTTTGGGCGGTGATACCTTATCGAGCCGCTTGGGTACGGAAGTGCGCGATCGCCAAGGTCTAACCTACGGTATTTATAGTGCTTTTGCCGCCGGAATTAATCCCGGACCGTTCTTGATTCAGATGCAGACTGCTCCTCTTGATACCCAAAAAGCGATCGCCAGTACTCTGGCTTTACTCAAACAGTTGCGTGAACAAGGAGTAACTGAGGCTGAATTCAACGCGGCAAAACGTTCAATTACCAATAGCTACCCTGTGGATTTAGCTAATCCCAGTGATGTATCAAGCATCATTTTGGATAATGCTGTCTTGGGACTTTCACGATCAGAAATCCGAGACTTTCCCCAGAAGATTCAAGCAGTGACTATGGCTCAGATGCAACAGGCTATTGAGGATTTAATTAAGCCGGGAAATCTGGTGATTGTCACCGCAGGTCCTGGAGATACTATACCCAAGGTTGGATCGTAAATTCACATAAAGGTGCAAAGATGTGCTTTGCACCCTTACGTGTTGGCTGAGATTAGACCTTTTGCTTTTATTCGTAGGAATTACGCAAAACTCGCGGTAGGAGCAATACCCTGCGGTCAGCCTTCGTCTACATGAATTGCCCCTACCTAAAAATTATTCTTTTCAGTTATTGTTTGCGTAAGTCCTGATTCGGATTTTTGTCACGAAGTTTATTCAGCAATACCGTTTGGGTTAAGACTTGATTCAAGCGGATTGCCAGATATTACTAATTGCGATCGCCTAAAATTTATCAAAACTTTCTTGAGATTAAACTCTAGGGAACAATTAAAAATATCTGAAGTCAATTAATCTCTAATATTAAGTAATTAAACCGTAAATCAATTATTTATATAAATTTATAAATTGACCGCTTTTCAGTGGAAATATCAAGGGCGAAACTATAAAATTGGGTTATTTTTAGAATGTCCGCATATAGTCAACTATAATTATGAAAAGTATAGAACATATTGATCCTATTTTTGAACGACTTTTTTCTAAGATTAGTCCGACAATAGCAAACTCTTTCACTGATGACCAAATAAAAGCCATACAAAGAGCTTTCGGCTCTCAAATTAAGGCGCGTCATTTCTTAGATATAAGAGTTTCTGTCCCTATTCCCGGACTACGATTTTATCTAGTTTTATTAGCAGGTTCGGAACGTCGTTCCCAACAGCGCTTGCTATATGAAAAAGGCAAATATCCTCTTTGGAATACAGGCAATATCATATTCTTAACAGGATTTTTAAGCATTTTATTGAGTTGTAGCTTAACTATTTTCCCTTTTTTATGGTCTTCACTTACTTCGCTTACTTCCATCTCCACTTCGCCTTCACCTACATCTATTCCTTGGATTTTCGATAAATCTGAATGCGAACACACTAACAGAACTTGGCATGATCAGAAGTGTTGGGATGATCAACACAGTCCAATGTTTTAAAGCTTATTCATACTGACAATAAAATAAAAACAATATGTCTAGAAAGCGTTTAACTAAATATTCTTCCAAAAATGACACTTTTCTACAACAGTTTTTCAGCTGCATTCCTCCTGAAGTAGCAGCTACTTTTACCGATGCCCAATTGACAGAATTACAAAAGGTATTTAAAGAGCGGGTTAGCAGGCGTCATGCTGTGGATATCAGGCTTTCTATCCCATTCATTAAAAAGCACTTTTATCTAGTTTTTTTACTTGGCAAGGAAAAAAGATCACAACAGAACGCAAAAGATACAATTTTCAAACCTGTAAATAATATCTTACTAATCAGATATTGTTTGGTATTAATAACTTTTTTGCTTGCTGCACTCTACATAGTTGAAATGGTGTTGAAAATTAATACCTTTCCCAATAACCAAATCCAAAAGTCTGTCAAATATTTAATGGACATTTTTTCAATTTAGCATCGGTGCATCTACCTTTTAAGATCAAGTTTTCATATATTATTGCAAGTTTTTACTAGCATCATAGCTAAAAAAATTAATGAAAAAGTTCTATAGGACTAGTATTTGATTTTTGAAATGCACGTAGTGGACTCTCTAGGTTAAAATAGTGCATTAGACGTAGGTTGGGTGGAGCGGAGCGCAACCCAACTGATTATCAGGATGTTGGCTTTGGCAAAGCCTCCACCCAACCGACAATTTTTTTGCAACATTCTAGCCAAGAGGGGCTTCTACAAGACTACCGAGATTTTTTCAGAAATCAAATATGATTCCTATAGTACGGTCAAATGATTTTTTGGTAGGGGCAATACCCTGCGGTCAGCTAAAGCTACATGAATTACCCCTACAGTATGTAGTTTTGCGTAAGTTCTACCACAGAGGAGCGATCGCAATTACGCTCAATTTAGCCCAGCTTCAAAAAGCAACGTCCTTATAATAAATAAGTTGGTACAAAGAAACCTCAATACTACGGAGACGATTAATCGCCTCTGTAGAGCAGTCAAAATCATTGAACTATAGACTTTGGCCTATGGACTCTTAAAAATGGACTGTTAGGTGCTGTATTCAACCAAAATCAGCCGTTGTACAAATTTCCACAAGGATAATTGAAGTGACTAGGACTAATTCAGATTTTCTTACCTCCACTGATCCGGCGATCGCAGAGTTAATCAACGACGAACTACAGCGTCAGCGAGATCACTTGGAGTTGATTGCTAGTGAAAACTTTACCTCTGCTGCTGTACTGGCGGCTCAAGGCTCAGTACTGACAAATAAATATGCCGAGGGATTACCTGGTAAACGCTACTATGGCGGTTGTGAGTTTATCGACAAAATCGAGCAAATAGCGATCGACCGCGCTAAACAGATATTTGGTGCTGCTCATGCGAATGTGCAACCTCATTCTGGCGCACAGGCCAATTTTGCAGTGTTCCTATCGCTGCTGCAACCAGGGGACAAAATTATGGGGATGGATTTGTCTCATGGAGGACATCTCACCCACGGTTCACCTGTAAATGTTTCAGGTAAGTGGTTTCAAGTTAGCCACTACGGTGTTAGCCAACAAACAGAACAACTTGACTATGACCAAATTCGGGAGCTGGCGCTGAGGGAGCGTCCTAAGCTGCTGATTTGTGGTTATTCCGCTTATTCCCGGATAATTGACTTTGAAAAGTTCCGTAGCATTGCTGATGAAGTCGGCGCTTACTTACTTGCCGATATTGCCCACATTGCTGGTTTAGTTGCTAGTGGTCTTCATCCTGATCCCATTCCTCATTGTCATGTAGTAACAACAACTACACATAAGACTTTACGCGGTCCTAGAGGTGGTTTAATCTTGACCAGCGACGCAGAATTAGGTAAAAAGCTAGATAAAGCTGTTTTTCCTGGCAACCAAGGTGGGCCATTGGAACACGTTATTGCGGGTAAAGCAGTAGCTTTTGGAGAAGCTTTGAAGCCTGAGTTTAAGACCTATTCTGCCCAAGTGATTGAAAATGCTCGTGCTTTGGCTGAACAACTACAAAACCGGGGTTTAAAGATTGTCTCTGATGGCACTGATAACCACTTAATGCTGGTGGATTTACGTTCTATTGCGATGACGGGTAAGCAGGCGGATCAGCTAGTTAGTACTGTAAATATTACTGCTAACAAAAATACAGTTCCCTTTGATCCGCAATCGCCATTTGTTACCAGTGGACTCAGGTTAGGTTCACCGGCAATGACCACACGGGGCTTAGGAGTAAGAGAATTTACCGAGATTGCAAATATTATTAGCGATCGCCTGCTTTCTCCAGATTCCGACATAGTTACCAAAGATTGTCGGCAACGGGTAGCAGCATTGTGCGATCGCTTCCCCTTATATCCTCACCTAGAAATTCCAGTACCAGCCCTAGCATAAGGGCATGGGGCATGGGGCATGGGGCATTGGTTATTTCCCCCTACCTCCCCTGCTCCTCATTCCCTGCCTTGCCTGCTCCTCATCCCCCACTCCCTACTCCCTACTCCCCTTCCCCAATCTAATGAGTGCAGAAATTATTTGTGTTGGTACTGAGCTGCTGCTAGGAGATATCCTCAACGGCAATGCTCAATATCTCGCCCAACAATTAGCGCAGCTAGGTATCCCCCATTACTATCAAACAGTGGTTGGGGATAATCCAGAACGATTAAAGCAAGTTATAGAAATTGCTATTTCCAGAGCGCAAATTCTCATTTTCACTGGTGGACTCGGCCCGACACCAGATGACCTCACCTGCGAAGCGATCGCCGATTTTTTTAAAGTCCCGTTGGTAGAACGTTCTGACATCATCGAAGACATAATCCAAAAATTCGCCCAACGTGGTCGGGTTATGTCACCAAGTAACCGCAAGCAGGCTTTGATTCCCCAAGGTGCAGAAATTCTACCCAACCCCACTGGAACAGCACCCGGTATCATTTGGCAACCCCGCCCTGAAATCACGATTTTTACCTTTCCCGGTGTTCCCAGTGAAATGCACCCGATGTGGGAAGAAACAGCCGTCCCATTTCTCAAAAGTCAAGGTTGGGGTAAAGAAATTATTTACAGTCGGAGTTTAAAGTTTTGGGGTATTGGTGAATCGGCTTTGGCGGAAAAAGTTGCTTCCTATTTGAAGTTGCCAAATCCCACAGTAGCCCCTTATGCAGGTAAGGGGGAAGTCAGATTGCGAGTTTCTGCTAAAGCAACTTCCGAAGCAGCAGCAGAAGCCCTAATTGCGCCCATCGAGAAACAAATTAAAGAAATTGCCGGACTGGATTTTTACGGTGTCAATAATGATACTCTTGCTAGCGTGGTCGGTCAGTTGTTGCGGGCATCAAAAGAAACGCTTTCGGTGGCAGAATCTTGCACCGGTGGCGGTTTAGGGCAAATGTTGACTGAGATTTCTGGCAGTTCTGATTACTTTTGGGGTGGAGTAATTTCTTATGACAATTCGGTGAAGGTTGGGCTACTGGGGGTTAACGCAGAAGATTTAGATAAATTTGGGGCGGTAAGCGCTACTGTTGCAGAGCAAATGGCAATTGGGGTAAAAACTCGCCTTGCAACAACTTGGGGATTGAGTATCACTGGTATTGCTGGCCCAACTGGAGGGACAGATACTAAGCCAGTGGGTTTAGTTTACGTTGGTTTAGCTGGGCCAAAGGATGAAGTCGCAAGCTTTGAATATCAGTTTGGTGCAGCGCGAGGTCGAGCTTTAATTCGTCATGTGAGTGGGAATGCGGCGTTGGATAATTTGCGGCGGAAGTTGTTGACGAGGTAGGACTTATTACGAATTACGAATTACTGTCTTCGTAGCGCGTATGTGTCCGCGTAGAGAGCGCGTCTGTCTGCGACACGCTATTAGCGTTCGTAGAGAGCGTCATTACGAATTAGGAATTATGCAGCTATGACCAAAATTCCCATCGTCCAAGCAAATCACTCATACACTTTCAGAAGCTATTTTAAGAGTCATTTGAGCCAGAAGACATATTGTCTCTTATCTCCTGACCGAAAACGAAAAGGATACAAGCCCCTAAATTTATTTATGGAGAAGCAAAAAAATGTATTTCGAGACGCACAGGGCAAGAAATACGAAGTCCGTTTACAGAGCAACTAAATTTATTTATGGGGATCATTAATTTTGAATTTTGTTAGCGCCACCGAGAGCGAGTCCGCGAGCGTCATTTTGAATTTTGAATTCGGAGCGAAGTGACGTGACTCCTGACTCTTCATTTGCTTGCTACCACAATCATTCGGCGGCTATTAAGCGCGAACGTTTCACCATCGTAACCATAGCCTTCTACTTCGCTGAAGCCCGTTTGCAGGAGCCAATCGCGGATTTCGGGAAAGGTAAAATTGCGAACAAAGTATTCACCGCGCCGCACTTGTCCATCACGAATGATAATCCGCTCGGTATGGGTACGATTGGTAAGCGCATCGTAACGCGTGCGTGCGAGCATATAATTCCCCTCACGCTCAGTAATTAACTCAGGCGTAAATTCTTGCAAGACGCGGCTAAAATTCTGAATATCAATTAGCAATTTGCCACCTACTTTTAGAGCGCGATACGCTTGGGTTAAGACCGATCTATTTTCATTGTCATCGAAGTAACCGAAGGCTGTGAAGCAGTTGATGATGCAGTTGAAGCGATCGCTAAAGGGTAGGGAACGCATATCGCCTTGAAGGTACTCTACCTTAACACCGTTGCTAACCGCATCTTGATTTGCTTTTTCTAAGAAAAAAGCTGTTGCATCAAGTCCAGTCACATGATAGCCACGAGCCGCTAGCTGATTAGCAATCCGTCCATGCCCACAAGCTAAGTCTAAAATACTCATCCCTGCTTGTAAATCTAGCAATCGGCAAATGAGGTCAACTTCATGTTGGGTACGTTCTGGTGTCAACAAGGTTTCATAAAAGTAAAGATAATCTTCCTCGAATACGCTGTTACCATCAAATGTATTTGCAACCATTTTGAATCTGATTTATAAAGTGAATTTTCAATATGGATGGGATGATAGTTTTGAAGAGGATTTACTGAAGTTGCGAGCATCAGTTGCCAACGCATTCACAGAAGCGTCTACGAACAACTCTTTACCGCAACAAAGTGTCCATAGTTCTACAAAACTTTACTATTATTACAGCAATTGTACTTAACTGGATTTTTGATTTTGGAAAACTAGTCATAGTCTAAGCTTGGATATTTTTGGAGAAGTCTAAAGAATATGACTGGATTAAGTGTTGTCCTTTGGTTACGTCAGCTAGTTTTTGGCTTAAGCTTAAGCTGTCTATTTTTACTTTTAGGTTGTATCACAGATGGTTCCACTATTGGTAACACACTCACCGTTGCTACAGAACCTACGTTTCCGCCTTTCGAGTTTCAATCTGCCAGTGGTGAGTTACAAGGCTTTGACATTGATTTGATGAATGCGATTGCTCAATCTGCTGGCTTGAAAGTTAAGTATCAAAATATGCCTTTTGCTGGTATAATTCCGGCATTGCAAGCGCAAACTGTAGATGCCGCAGTTGCGGCAATGACGATTACTGCCGAACGGGCGAAGATAATTTCCTTCTCGCGTCCTTACTTTAAATCAGGGCTAGCGATCGTCACCCGCACAGATAATGAAAACATTACCAATTTCGATAATCTTAAGAACAAAACCATTGGTGTGCAAATTGGGACAACTGGCGCACAGAAGGCTAAAAGTATTCCCGGATCGGAAATTCGCACTTTTAATGATTCACCTTTAACTCTTCAAGCATTAATCAATGGTAATGTCGATGCCGTTCTTAATGATCAGGTCGTTATCTTATATGGCATAAAGAGCGGCAATCTTAACAGACTCAAAGTGGTCAGCAGTCTGCTAACAGAAGAATTTTATGGCATTCCTACACCTAAAGCATCGCCCAACTTGCAAGCGATTAACCAAGGTCTAGAAACGGTGCTGAAAAATGGTATTTACGCCAAAATCTACCAAAAGTGGTTTGGTATCCAACCGCCACAACTACCAGAAAAATCACCCATCGAAAACCAGGCTCCCGAAAAAGGCGTATCCCAACTATTTACCTCACTAAGCATTATCTTTAAGTCCCTACCCAGCTTGCTAAATGGGGCTTTAGTAACACTTGAACTCACAGCAATCTCAGTCTTGCTGGGTATGATCGGGGGTACACTGATTGGAATTGTTCGCCTTTTGCCCACTCCGCCTTTGCCCTGGATTGCTAGGGCGTATGTAGACTTTTTCCGCGGGACGCCGTTGCTGGTGCAAATTTTTATGATTTACTTTGGGTTGCCTGCTTTAGCCCAAAGTTTTGGTTTCACCTTCACTTTAAATCGTTTAGCAGCAGCGGTGATTGCATTGAGTCTCAATAGGGCTGCCTACATTGCTGAAGTTGTCCGGGCAGGTATTCAATCAATTGAGCCTGGGCAAGCAGAAGCCTCTCAATCACTGGGTTTAAGCTCAGTGCAAACGATGCGCTATGTAATCTTTCCTCAAGCCCTCCGGCGGATGCTGCCACCTCTGGGCAATGAGTTCATTAGCCTGCTCAAAGACACCAGCTTAGTCGCGATCATCGGGTTTGAAGAGTTGTTCCGCAAAGGACAGCTGATTGTAGCTGAGAACTATCGTTCATTTGAGATTTACGCCACTGTCGCCTTGGTTTATTTATTCCTGACCCTGCTTTGTTCTCAAGCCTTTACTCGCTTTGAGCGATCGCTCAATCCTGTTAAGCAAAAGAGTAAGTAATGGGGAGTCTTAAAAGACACCGGGGCAGGGCATGGCTGTTTTGATTATGAGAGAGGCGATCGCACTTTTGTATAGAGGTTGCCATCACCTTTAATTAAGAAATATTAACAGCAATCTTCAGATTATTTGATTGCAGCTAAATCACGGTTTAACTTTGTGTTAATCGTTTCTAACACCTTAGCTTCTTGTAGCGTAATTACTCCGTCTAAATGAGCAATTTTTTGACAAAGAAAGGCAGAGGGCAGAGGGCAGAAGGCAGAAGGAAAGAAGTACTAATAAAAACTTTAGTTCTGGGTCTAAAGCCCAGTTTATAAAAAGAATTGTATCGAGACGCGTAGCGCAAGATACAAAGCGTCCTTGCTTCAATCCCACGTTTTTAAACGTGGGTTCCCTTCTGCCTTCTGCCTTCTGAAATTGCGCCAGTAGAGGTACGGCGAAATCACTATTAATTTGCTCAAGTAAAGTTTTTAAAGATGGTAGCGATTTTATATTAGCTGCGATCGCCTCGATTGACTCAGGACTAAGGTTGGCAGTTTTTGCACCGGGAGACTTCTTTTTCTCAACTTAGAGCTTACTAAGTACAGTTAAAAAAGTAACATTTATAACACGTAAGTTTTGGACGAATAAAAAAACTATGGAGCGATCGCAGCCTTAAGACTATTTTTAACAAATGTGCGATCGCACCCACTGCCCAAAACCTCGTCGCCCTTCACTAGCTCCCTTTGTTAATTTCTAATGCTAATACCAAAACTTTGGTAATCTATTATACATTTTATTATCAACCATCAGCCATCCCATGCCTATCCATAAGTACAATTAATCAGGCGATCGCTTGCTATATTCTTCACAGTTTGTTACAAAAGTACAAAGAACTTCTATAGACCCAAAACCAGATGTTTCTACCTACCTTTGTTAATGTCTAACTGCTAATACTAAAAACTTAGTAACATATTATACATTTTATTAATCATCAGCCATTCCATGCCTACTCATCAGCACAATTAATCACGGGATCGCTTGCTGTATTCTTCACAGTTTGTTACAAAAGTACAAAGAACTTCTAGAGACCCAAAACCACATGTTCGGCGGACTTACTGGTTTACAAGATCCTAAAGGCACAGATTGGGGAGAGCGAATGCTCAACACAGTCGCTAGCCAAACGATTCGCCACCTGTTTACCCAAAGCGAGTCAGTAGAAGTCTTTGTGCGCTGCTACCCTTCCAGCAAACTCTTGCAAGGCAGCATTGATAGTTTCAAAATGAGCGGTAGTGGCTTGGTGATTCGGAAAGATTTCGCGGTAGAGGAGATGTCTTTTGAAACCGATGCGGTGGCTATTGACTTTGGCTCAGTTTTAAGTGGCAAACTCAGCCTTAAGCAACCCACTCAAGCGATCGCACAGGTAATATTATCAGAAGCAGGCATCAACCAAGCCTTTAATGCGGAACTGGTGAAAAAGCGCCTGCTTAACCTCACCGTACCATCCCTGACAGCATTATCTGGCGGAGAACCAGTCTCATTTACCGAAGTTCAGGTACAGCTATTACCTGAAAATCGCTTACAGCTTGTAGCAAAAGCTGATTTAAACAATGGCGAACTCGTGCCCCTGAGCATGATTCTAACTATAGCCATTGAAAAGCGGCGGCGGGTTTCTTTCAAAGATCCGAAAATTCAACTTGACCAAGTGCCAGAAGCCCAACGGGAAATCTCGCAAACCTTGAGCGTGGCGTTGGTAGAAATTTTAGATAATATGGTCGACTTGGATCGCTTTGACCTGGATGGAGTGAAAATGCGGCTAAACCGATTAGAAACTGAAGGTCAAAAACTTATTTTCAGTGGATATGCTGAAATTGAACGTATTCCACATAGCGCTTGACATGAAATTATCACGCAAAAACGCCAAGTAAAGTAAAGCTTTAAACAAATTAAACTACCGCCTAGAATGATCTAGGCGGTAGTTTAAATCTTTAGGTTTTGAAGGGACTTAGGAGTTATTGATTATGGGTTGTATTAACTTTTATTTATCACTCGTAACTCCTAACTATCTATCTTCCCACACCTACATATTGGAATCCAGCCCGAATAAGTGTTTCGGGGTCGAGGAAGTTACGACCATCGATGATAACGGGGTGCGCCATCAATTTTGCCATCTTCACATAGTCAAGAGTGCTGAACTGCTGCCATTCGGTGACGAGTACCAAAGCATCGCAGCCGTCAGCAAGTCTTTCGGCATCGGTTTCTACTAGCACGCCAGAAAGACCATGACGCATACCTGTTTGGGAAATAATCGGGTCGTAAGCTTTGACTTTGGCTCCCAATCGGTTTAGCTGCTCAATTAAGATGAGTGCTGGGGCGTCGCGTAAGTCGTCGGTATCTGGCTTAAAGGTTAGTCCGAGTAGTCCGACTGTTTTGCCTTTGAGAATTTTCAGAACTTTTTGGAGTTTCTCCAAAGCAATCAACCTCTGACGCTCGTTGACACTGACAGCAGCTTTCAATAGCTGGGCTTCATAACCATAGTCATCAGCAGTGTGAATCAGGGCAGAGACATCTTTGGGGAAGCAAGAACCGCCCCAACCAATACCAGCTTGTAAAAACTTGTTACCAATGCGGGAATCTAAACCGATACC
Source organism: Nostoc sp. (assembly GCF_054880495.1). Taxonomy (NCBI): domain Bacteria; kingdom Bacillati; phylum Cyanobacteriota; class Cyanophyceae; order Nostocales; family Nostocaceae; genus Nostoc; species Nostoc sp. Next base: position 17,843 of record NZ_JBTYKD010000049.1, on the reverse strand, counting down.
TTTGGCTACTTGGGTGACATCAGCACCGACGCGATCGCAAATATTAGCAACTTCGTTAATAAAACTAATCTTAGTGGCTAAAAAGGCATTAGCGGCGTATTTGATCATCTCCGCCGAACTCAGGTCTGTTGCCAAAATTGGCACAGGAGGTAAAGATTGATCCTCAGCGTACTTGCGTTCCACAATTGGGGCATACAGTTGTTGCATTAAGGCTACTGCCCTTTGACTATTGCCTCCTAGTACAATGCGATCGGGGTTGAAGGTGTCGTGAACTGCCGAACCTTCGCGCAAAAACTCTGGATTGCTCACGACATCAAACTCGGCTGCAACCTGAAGTAATTTCTCATCACTCGATACCCCACCTGCGGGTACCAATGTTTTTTGCTGTTCAGCAATACCATCTAGAACAAGCATCCGCACCCAGTCACCTGAGCCAATGGGCACTGTCGATTTATTCACGATCACTTTATAACCACCATTGAGATTTTCTCCAATCCCACGGGCTACAGCTTCGACGTAACGAGTATCACTTTCACCAGTCGGTAAAGGTGGTGTTCCCACTGCAATAAATAGAATTTCCCCGTGAGCGACTCCGGCTGCAATATCAGTAGTAAAATGAATTTTCTCTGTTTGAATGGCAGAGTGCATAATTTCTGAGAGTCCCGGCTCAAAAATTGGGGACTGGCCAGACTTCATTAACTTAACTTTTTCTTCGTTGTTGTCTACGCAAATTACATCATGCCCAATATGAGCCAAGCAAGCACCTGTAACTAAACCAACGTAACCAGTACCAATCACGCAAACACGCATTTTTTAGCTCCTCGCTTTTTTCGGGTTAGTCTTCAAAAAGAAGTTCTCAATTTAACACTTACACATTGGCAGTAAACTCAGCCACCAAGCATACTAGCTACCCATAGGGTGAGCCTGCATGAAAATTCAGAGCGACGTTAGGCGCACCTTAGGCGGTTAAATTATTGACATCGCTTTGCATGCGATTGCTAAAATCTTTTATTGTCAGTTTTAACCCCTCTTCCAGAGGAATGGTTGGTTCCCAATTTAACCAAGTTTTTGCCTTTGTAATATCAGGCTGGCGACGTCGGGGATCGTCCGAGGGTAGTGGCTCAAACTTAATCTGCGCGTCCGGGTTGATCATGTTTTGCACAGCTTCTGCCAATTGTAAAATCGTATATTCACTAGGATTACCCAGGTTTACTGGGCCAATGTAGTCCCCATTCATTAGGCGGATGAATCCTTCCACCAAATCGGAAACGTAGCAGAAACTACGAGTTTGCGAACCATCACCGTATACTGTTAAAGGATTACCCCGCAAGGCTTGAACTATAAAGTTGCTCACCACCCGACCATCGTTTTCTAACATTCTCGGCCCGTAAGTGTTAAAGATCCGAGCAACTCGAATATCAACTTTATTCTGCCTGTAGTAATCAAATGCTAGAGTCTCAGCAATTCTTTTACCTTCGTCATAGCATGAACGTATGCCAATAGGATTGACGCTACCTCTATACTCTTCAGGTTGCGGATGAACTTCTGGATCTCCGTATACTTCACTAGTTGAAGCCAAAAAAAACCTCGCTTTCACACGTTTAGCCAGTCCTAACATATTCAGCGTTCCCATCACGTTAGTTTTAACGGTTTTAACTGGGTTGTACTGGTAATGTACCGGAGAAGCAGGACAAGCTAAATGATAAATTTGATCCACTTCTAACCGAATTGGTTCGGTAATATCGTGGCGGATCAGTTCAAAGTACGGATGACCTAACCATTTAAGGACGTTGCGTTTATGACCAGTGTAAAAATTATCCAAGCATATTAATTCATGCCCATCGCTCATTAGTCGGTCGATAAGATGGGAACCAATAAACCCAGCACCGCCCGTCACCAAAATTCTCATAGTTTCCCAGTTACTTACAAATATTTTCAGTAGCTATTGCACTTACTTTTAGATTACCCAGCTTGGAGACAAAAATACAAAACGAAAATAAAGAACAAGGCTCAATCAAAAAGTGCTGTTGAACTTACCTATTTTTCTACGGATGTAGTTTTGTGATATTTTTACCTTTTTGCTCAACAATTTAATTAGAAAAATACCAAATTTAGTCTCAAAGTTGTTAGTCTTCCAGATAAAGTTTATCAAATCTTCAATAAAATAGAGCCTTTTTATGGTTGGTACAGGCTATGTGCGATTTATTCTTAAAACCCCGATTCCATTCCTCTCTTCTAAAAGGCTACGGTGTATATACAAGTCGAAAAAAGCTCGATTTTCGATTGTTCCCTCGTTCCCATGCTCTGCGTGGGAATCGCTGCTGACATGGCTGCTGCCTCCAGTTAAATATTGAGTCAGAATTGAGTCTCTGACTCAATGAATGCATTCCCATACCGAGTATGGGAACGAGGAAAACCTCATCAAGCTGGGTTTTTAGGACTTTTGTGTACACCCTAGCCCCTAAAAGGAGAGAGGCTTTGATTCTTACTCCCCAACCCTAAAAGGGTTGGGGTTGGGGGTTAGGTTTAAGAGTAAAGTTGCACACGGCGTTCAGCTGTTACATATTTAACTTGCTCCCATTAGGGCGGGCAAGACTTCGGCGTGAGCGTTCAGTCGAACGCTGCCCACCCCACAAGAGTTATATACATTTTAGATATGCAAACTAGATATGGTTTAGCTCACTACTGCTCTCAGTTGGATAGAAAGCAGCAGATGTAATGTTGCTAACCGTGTTAGACATAACTACATTTGTGGTTTGAGTGCGTTGCGCTTCTCCAAGCATGACAATGGAGCAGGTGATTTGTCTGGCTAACTGGGTTGTGACATCGCTAATGGCTAACCCTCCAGGACTGGTACGATTACGTATAAAAGGTAAAACGACTAAATCATATAATCGTGCTGCCTGCAAAATTGCTTGGGCAACATTTTCATGAGCGATGATTTGAATTTCTGGGGTATTGGCCAAAGCTAATTTAGATACCAATAGGGAGAGATGCGATCGCCTCCAAGCAATTTTACTGGAACTAGTGCGGCGATCACACACATTCAGCACAGTAATGTGGCTCTGATTTGCCTCTGCCAACATCTGGGCAAATTGTATCGGCTGTAATGTCGGTGCTGTTAAATTTTCTACTGGTACTAAGATGCGCTGAATTTTTTTCGGTGATTCTACTAGACGTGTCACTGCTACTGGACAATGGGATGCCCAAAGCACACCATCAATCACATTCCCAAATAAACGCGCTCGTAACCCAGTCCGTTTACCCCAACCCATAACAATTAAATTAGCCTTTTGTTCACGAGCAGCTCTGCTAATTCCTTGAGCAAAGGCATCATCAATTCGCAGCATTGGTTCTGCGGCCACGCCGAATACTCGACTGTGTGCTGTGGCTTTTGTTAGTAACCACTCACTCCGTTGTAGAGACGCTTCTAACTGTGGTGCATCCATGTGAGCGGCAGCTGTAGCGATCGCCAGGGGTATAATTTTGCCTTTAGACTGACGCGCTAATAACGCCGCCATCTCAATCAAATACTGCTCCGTCTGAGGATTATACACAGGTACGACGATAGTAAAAGCACAGTCTGTTTCTGGTGCGTTTTGGTCAGATAGGGGTGGTGTTGGATCTTCGGCTGGTGAGGAATTCAAACCAACAGCTATTCGACTGGTCATCAACGGTCCCAAGGTTGATGTGACAACCATTAAGACAATGACACTATGTAATACTTGTAGTGGCAGCAACCCAGCCCGATATCCTACTAACGTTGCTGCTAAAGTTGTACCAACCTGGGGAAGTGACAGCGACCACATCGTGAGCATTTCTCGCCAGTTATAGCGGTAAATCAGTTTTGTCAACAAAGCTGCGATCAATTTACTGACAATCAAACCGACGATCATCAACAGCGTTAACTTGAGCGTGGCCAAGTTGTTCACAAAGGCGGGTAAATTGATCAGTAAGCCAAGGGAAACAAAGAAAATGGGAATGAATAGCACACTGCCAATAAATACTGCCTTTTCTTTGACTGGGCCTTCACCCACAGCTTCATTCACCGCCAAACCTGCTAAAAAAGCACCAACAATTTTTTCTACCCCCATCAATTGAGCGCCCACAGCCGCCAGAAACACAGAAAGCAACACAAACAAAAACTTGTTTCCTTCGTCATCTCCAGACCGCTTGAAAAATTCTTTGCCTGCCCAATCAAAGCCTGTCACAACGGCAACAGAGTAAATAATTAACCAACCCGACAAGGTGAGTAGTTTAGCAAAGCTGAATGCTCCAGCATGATCGACGGCTAGACAAACGGCTAAGATCAGGACTGCACCAATATCTGTAAAAATCGTCGCTCCAATGGTGACGCTAACAGCTTCGTTATTTATCACTCCCAAACGGCTGATTATCGGATATGCCAAAAGGGTATAGGAAGCGAATAAAGAGCCAATTAAGATTGATGTATTCCAGCCAGAGCCTAAAATCAGCCCTACTAAGGTTCCGATCGCCAGGGGTACACTGAAAGTCAAACTAGCAAACCCAAATGCACGACTTTTTCTTTGGCGGAACTGTTGTAGATCAACTTCTAGCCCGGCGACAAACAGCAAGTAAATTAACCCAATGTCTGATAGCAGCTTAATCATCGGCGAGTCAGACTGAAATAGATTCCAGCCTGAGGGACCAAGTACTAGCCCTGAGAAAACCAAACCCACTAATGCTGGTAATCTTAGCCGCTCAAATATGATCGGTATAACTAAGATCACCACCAGCAAAATAGCAAAGGGAACAATTGGTTCTTTGCCAAGAACTTGGGAAGTAGGTTCCAGAACAAGAACTTGTGATATGAGTTCCATAGGTAGGAATTGAAGAGGCTATGGTAAAACTGCGATTACCGTTGGGGCCGATCGCCTGATCGATAAATGGAGAAGCCACCTGAAGAAAAATCAGAAATCTTAATTTACACTAACTAGGTAATTATCTCAGAACTAACTACCTACGGATGGATTTGACTCAAAATGAACCGCAAGCGATCGTAGTCGTCTTTAAGTAGCACACTTAAGTTACGTCCAGCTTTAATTAGCCATTCTCGGTCAGCTTTGCGTAACTGGTATACATCTCGAATCGCAGCTGCGGTCAAAGACTCAATTGGCGCATTGTTAATACAAAGCAGTGTCCGCAAAAAATCTAGTTCTTCAGTAAATTTAATGATCGCTTCTGGTTCACACCGATAAACAGCTTGATGAATTTGCGGGGGACGGGGTGGTAGATACTGATATATTCTTTGGTTATAACCTCGATTCTGGGAAGACTGCTCAAACCCCACGATCGCAGCCCGGAATTCCGTTCTGAGCATGGCAAATATTTGCGGTTGTTCCTCGCGTAAATCTTGTAAGGACAACCCCAAGGCTCTAGCTCGGTGTACGGAATCTATCGGCATAGTTGTGGCATAATAGACTACAGCATAAATTTGATTACCAGATTCTTCATCTACAGAACAAACCCAACTACCAAAGGGTGGCATTGAGGGAAAGCTTAAATCTTTGGGTTCCAAACACTGGGCTAAAAATTCAGTAGTAGTAGTCTCAATCACCTCCGCAATGTGGTTGGGATGGCGATCGGCAGTAGCAAACTGTGGTAGGGGGAGGCGCATAACAGTGCTGAGTTAGGAGTTATGAGTTGAGGAATTATAACTCCTAACTCCTAACTTCTCACTCCTAACTAATATTATTTGGCTTTTTTACGTCCGGCTGTGGTTTCTACGAGTGACAATTCGCTCACGCGGAAGGTAACTAATTTATCCCAGTTACCACCTTCAAATAATACGGCTACTTTGCCATCACTCACCCGTTGCACTAGTCCTTCGTAGCGATAATAGGTATCTGCGGCATTCTTGACGCGAACAGTTGCTCCAGGCATGATCATGTTTTTAGCCTCGCTTGTTTACTTTTAATAGCTTAATACTTCTTATTAGTCATTGGTCATTTGCAAAGGACAAATGACGAATCAAACCGCAACGCGAGAGTCATTAGTCATTAGTAAGAAAGTCCTTGAGATATCACACCCACTCTTTAACATGGTTTCAATTAGTCCGATGAAAGACAAAGTTTTTTTCTGCCCACGTAAGCATTGCAGGACGAGGTATGTACCAAAAACTCTTGTATCTTTGACCAATGACCAATGACCAATGACGAATCAATAATACTTCTGTCTTTGTCGAAAATTTGCTACTGATTCTACTATTCCCAAGGAAATGAAGTTAGTCAGCATAGCAGAACGCCCATAACTCATCCAAGGTAAGGGAATTCCCGCCACAGGCGCTAAACCAACAGTCATGCCAACGTTCACAATCACCTGAAACATGATCATGGAAAAAACGCCAATAGCCAACAACGAACCAAAGTTATCTTTGGCGGTTTGGGCAATATGCAGTAGACGTAAGCAAATTAAGCAGAAGACAAACAGCACTACCAAACAACCAAAAAAACCGAATTCTTCCCCCACTGCGGAGAAAATAAAGTCTGTATGCTGTTCCGGTACGAAATTCAGTTGCGTCATTGGGCCCTTAAATAGACCCCATCCCCAAATTTCACCAGCACCAATAGCAATGCGAGATTGGATTAAGTGATACCCAGCACCGAGGGGATCGTGATCGGGGTCTATGAATACAGTTAGCCGATTTTTTTGATAGTCTTTCAAAATATGGTTCCAGGCGAAGATCCCTAATTCCCCACCCAAGATATTGAGACTCCATGCACTAATAGCGCCGGAACCAAATCGATGCCAGGGGAGAGTTCGCCAGCCCACAATTGCCATCGCAACTGACCAAATTAGCCCTAATGGGCCAAAAGCTAATGGCCCAAAAGATAATCCTTTAAATAAAACTATCGGCCCTGCTAAAGGCCAAGATATACTAAACAAAATGGCGGCAACCACAGGAGAAATCATCAGAATTAACCAGCCTGGGTTAGCATTTGCCCAGTAAAGCATTCCTAAAACGATCGCACCAAATACCAGTGATGTTGCTAAATCTGGCTGCAAAAATACTAATCCCCAAGGTATGGCAGTAATTGCCAAAACGCGGAAAACACCTTCGATACTGGAAGCACTACGCCTGTGTAGCAAAGCTGCTAAGGTGATGATCATCCCGACTTTGGCAAATTCTGAGGGTTGCACGTTAAAGCCCGCGATACTAATCCATCGCTGGGCCCCTTTGGCGCTAGTACCAGCAATCATCACAGCGATTAAGCTAAAGTTCGTCAGTGTGTATGTTACCCAGTGCCACTGCATCAAGATTTCGTAACGGGTGCGAGATAAAAATAGGGCTATGACTACGCCGATAGCCGCTACCATCCAGTGCCACCACCAGTCAGTTACTGGCTGCTTCAGTTCCGTACTGAGGATCATTATGCCGCCAAAGATGCTGATAGCTATCGGCAAACAAAATAGTAGCCAATCTACAGACTGCCAGGGCTTAACCCAAGACTTCCAGCGAATTTTGGGGAGGGATCGTTTTAACAACATTGTGCCAGTTTAGACTTTTTTAAGTTTTGGGCATTGGGCATTGGGCACTTGTACTGAGCGAAGTCGTTGGCGCAGCCTCTCGTAGAGAAGTATTGGGCATTGGGTCAATAATTAATAGTTTTTCGTCTCCTGCTCCCTCATTTTCCTAGAGATTTCCAAGAAATAAATTATCCAAATAAACGTAGACGCGGAGCGGTGAGGGGGTCGCAGTCTTCTCTGCCAGACGCTGCACCTTGGCAAAGCCTCTCGTAGAGAAGGCGGTTCCCGTCGTTAGCGAGTGTTCTTACAAGGGCAGACACCAAGGGCGAACGAGCGTCACCCCCGAACCCTTTGGCGCAGCCTCTCGTAGAGAGGGGCTTGCTCTAGGCTACCACTCCAGACACAGAGAGAGGAGAAATAGAGAGGGTTTTTGCGTCAGTTTTAGGATATTTTTTTATTTGGAAGTCCCCTAATCTTCGATGCCCTATGCCCTATGCCCCATGCCCCAATTTATTACGTCAAAGCAGCAACTGATACTTTACCAGCAATGGTCAGAGCGATCGCTGTTAATGCTTTTGCCGAAGCTGAATCTGGTTCGCCAACAACTATTGGCACACCACTGTCACCACCAACTCGGGTGGAAATCTCTAGGGGTACACACCCCAACAGTGGCACTCCTAATTCGGCGGCTGTTTTGGAGCCACCACCGGAACCAAAGATGTCATACTGCTTATCTGGTTGATCAGGGGGTATAAAATAGCTCATATTTTCCACAATCCCCAATACCGGGACATTCATCTGCTGGAACATCCGTAATCCCTTGCGAGAATCTAACAAGGCTACAGTTTGCGGCGTGGTGACAATTACTGCCCCTGCCATCGATACTGCTTGGGTTAAAGTTAACTGAGCATCTCCGGTTCCCGGTGGCATATCTACAATCAAATAGTCCAGTTCTCCCCATTCAACTTGATAGAGAAACTGGCGAATTACACCATTGAGCATAGGCCCCCGCCAGATTACTGGTTGATCTCGGTCAATCAAAAAGCCCATTGAAACTAATTTGACGCCGTGATTAAAAGCAGGTTCCAGGATGTCACCTTTTTCAGTGGAACGCACGGCAATTTGGGCATCAGCTAGACCTAGCATGGTCGGGTCATTAGGTCCGTAAATATCAGCATCTAGCAAGCCGACTTTCGCCCCAGTTTGAGCTAGAGCCACTGCTACATTCACCGCCACTGTACTTTTACCAACGCCACCTTTGCCACTGGAAACAGCAATGATATTTTTCACGCCAGAAATGCCAGTCCGGTCAGGTAAACTTTTTTGTTGAAGTGTTTCTGCGGTCACTTCTATGCTGACATCTGTAACGCCTGGGAGTTTTTTGACAGCTTTCTGACAGTCTTCAACAATAAATTCACGTAAAGGACAGGCAGGAGTGGTTAACACCAAAGTAAAACTAACCTTGCCAGCCTCAATTTTGACGTTGCGAATCATATTCAGTTCTACCAGACTTTTGTGGAGTTCTGGGTCTTCCACTGGTCGCAACACTTCTAAAACAGAGCGGGAATCGAGGACATCGTACATAAAAAATTCAAAATTCAAAATTGAAAATAAAGAAATACACTCGTGGCGAACATCTTAGCTATTAACTCGATGCTTTCTTAAGTAAGGTCAGCTTAGTGTTATCACTGTCATTAGGGTAACAAAACTTAGCAAATTGCATTATCATCTAATAGAATCTTAACTTTCTTTAGGGATTAATTATTGATTATTTCCCCCCTAACTCCCATTCGGCTACGCTCACGGCAAGCCCACTCCCCACTCCCCCTTCTAAAAATCAAAACAACTGTCTTTAAGGGATTTTTTCTTACCAGATACCGTTGGCAATGCTGTTTTTTCTACTGCCTCGACTAAAGACCGTGCTACGCGGTCGGCATAAGGACGGGATAAAGACCAAATCAGGGGCGATAACCAACCCCGTAGGGTTACAGAATAATACAGACAAGTACCACAAACGGTTGACTCTACTTGATAAGTCACCCGTTCCTCGATTCCAGGAATCGCTAGCACTCGGATACTCAGCATCTCTCTAGGATTGACGCGTTCCACAAAAATCTGGATGGGAATCGGCGAAAAGCGTGTTACAGCCTGATAAATTAATCCTGGTTTGGGTACTAATCCGTAGGGCACATTAGTACTCTTAAGTAGTGGATGCCAGGAAACATCTGTTAAGTCAGCGACTTTTTGCCACAGTTCATCTACAGAAGCAGAACTAATCTCTTGATAAGTCTTCACCAGACAAGCGCAAAACCGACGACGTTTGCGGTGGATGAATTGGGATAACCAACCTTGCATTTTCCTAATCCTCCTCGCTAGACTGTTTCTGGTAACTCTGGTATGGTGTGCAACTACGCTCAACCCCTAAATTAAAACTTTCTCAAAAATGCCCTAAACTTAGCAAGCCTTGATTCGGCAAAGATGCCAACAGCCAATATAGGAATATGGTAAATAAGTTTTGAGCCGGACAGTCAAACCGTTGATATTTCAAGGTTACGACTAAAGGCTAGTGTTTCTACCAAAATATTCCAATTAAAAATAAAATTTCAAAAAAAACTCAGTCAATATACAAGCGTATACGCATTTGAGGGAAAATAACTCTAGTGATGCCCATCAATCGTATAAATGCTTAACCAGTAACAAAAAAGCGGGTTGGGCAAATAGAGCTTGATTGTTGGCGCGTGTTTCCCCCAAATTTTAAGATAAGAAATTTGTGGCTTTCTGGAATTTGTAATTTAGGTTCGGGAATCTATGTTGACCAACTCGCAAACACCAACTGTAGCAGCAGAATCATCCAAGTCTTTGCCAGCATCTGACGCTCAAACTAGAGTCCGCCAGTTTATGCAACAGTTACAAGACGAAATTAGTCAAAGGCTGGAAAACCTGGATGGTGTGAGCAAGTTTATTGAAGACAGTTGGGAACGCCCAGAAGGGGGTGGAGGGCGATCGCGTATTTTGCGTGATGGTGCAATCTTTGAACAAGCAGGTGTAGGTTTTTCGGAAGTTTGGGGAGAGCATTTGCCACCCTCAATTTTAACCCAACGCCCGGAAGCAGCAGGGCATGGCTTTTATGCCACAGGCACTTCAATGGTATTACATCCTCACAATCCTTACGTGCCCACAGTTCATCTAAATTATCGCTATTTTGAAGCGGGGCCAGTTTGGTGGTTTGGTGGTGGCATTGACTTGACACCTTATTACCCCTTTGCTGAAGATGCGGCACATTTACACAAAACATTAAAGCAGGCTTGTGACCAACACCACCCAGAGTATTACCCGGTGTTTAAGCGGTGGTGTGATGAATATTTCTACCTGAAGCATCGTGATGAGACACGGGGTGTAGGTGGTCTGTTTTTTGATTACCAAGATGGTCAGGGTGCTTTATATCGCGGACCGAATCCCAATGGGGAAGCAGCTATCTATAGCAACCAGGTGGGAACACCCGCAACCCGCAATTGGGAAGATTTGTTTGCCTTTGTGCAAGACTGTGGTAGGTCATTTTTACCAGCCTACGTACCAATTGTAGAACGACGACATCGGATAGAGTATGGCGATCGCCAACGGAATTTTCAACTCTACCGTCGGGGACGGTATGTAGAATTTAACTTGGTTTATGACCGAGGCACTATTTTTGGTCTGCAAACCAACGGACGCACCGAATCAATTCTCATGTCCCTACCTCCCTTAGTCCGCTGGGAATACGGCTATCAGCCAGAACCCAATTCCCCCGAAGCCGAGTTATATGAAACCTTCCTCAAGCCCCAAGATTGGATAAATTGGACACCACCTCAATAGTCCTGAGTGCTGAGTTAGGAGTTTGGAGTTTGGAGAGACGCGATTAATCGCGTCTGTACAGGAGTTTGGATTTATTTCTTCCTCATCTCCCTCATCTCCCCACTCCCCATTACAAATTGCTACTCAGCACTATTTTGGTTAGTTAAACTACTAAAGGTAAGCACTTAACAGAAAAAGGTGACAAATTTAGCTATAGCTTGTTAATCTCAAGTGATAGCATTAGAAAATTCTGTGACTAGTTAATCTGAAAAGGAATGCCACGGGGAGAGCTTTAGTGATTCATATAGACCAAAAAAGTTATACAACCCAAGATGGAAACACGGTTATTGTCCTGACACCAGCAGGTCGTCTAGACATCACCACCGCTTGGCAATTTCGCCTGAAGTTACAGGAGTGTATTTCAAAACTCAGCCGCCATGTAGTTGTAAATCTGGCTCTGGTAAATTTTATTGATAGTTCTGGTCTTACGTCTTTGGTAGCTGGAATGCGTGATGCTGATAAAGTTAAAGGCAGTTTCCGCATCTCTAATGTACATCCAGAAGCCAAACTCGTGTTTGAAGTGACGATGATGGATACTGTTTTTGAAATCTTTGAAACGGAAGAGGAAGCTTTAAAAGGTGTACCTCCTAGCATCGCCAGCTAAGAAACAAGTTAGGAGTTAAGAGTGAGGAGTGACGAGTGAGGAGTTAATTCAAAACTCATGACTCATAAGTTTATCTTATTCAATACTGATTTCGCTTGGTGTAGCGATAAGGCCCCATAATCGCTCCCCAGGTTGCTTTTGAAGTTGCTGGATCAATTCCTTTGTCGTAGCTGTGAAATTCTGCCGCAGTGGCTTCAAATCCCAAGGAAACATAGACGCTATTACCAAGATAAGTAAAGCTGCAACGAGTTTCTGGTAGTGGGATAGCAGTAAACTTATAGCGATCGCGGGCTAGTGTTTCCTGGGTAACTGTTAGGATGCAACCTGGTAGTAAATCTAATTGTTCGGGTGTCAGTGTGTTGAGTAGGGCTGGGTTATGACTTGCGCCTCTTAATGCACCTGGATCTTGAGGTATATAGTATTGTACTTCCAGAGATGCATCAGAGTTGCTCCTCTGACGCAACCGCATAATTCGCTGGCGGTAAGGTTGATCTAGGTTAATAACGTTAGCCTGTTCAGCAAACAGGGTGATGCTATCTTCTGTAAACAGATTAACTGGTCTTTGCCACAGACAAAGGTGGACATACCAAGCTGGTTCTGCGATCGCTTGTTCTCGATTATCAAATTCACCAGCTAGGTACTCACCTAAAGCAATTAACTGTGGCCAGAAGTTCATAAGTGCAAAAAACGAATCATTAAGTGATGATAATATTTGGCTAGTTTTTTAAGGGAAAAGGTCTTATCCTCTGTGCCTAGCAGCTGATAAAGTACTTCTGATTTGTCTTATATTGTAAATGGAACCGTCGCCAGTTAAAAGCTCAACTTGGCAAACTAGCCTTTAAGCGTGAAAATAAAGATACGTCGCCCTTAACATTCTCTTTTTCTTTGTGAATAACGTCCGTACTGTCTCTGATACAAAGCGAACTTTCTACAATCTTCACACCCGTCCGATCAACACTATTTATCGTCGGGTAGTAGAAGAATTGATGGTGGAAATGCATCTGCTGTCAGTAAATATCGATTTTAGCTACAATCCGATTTATGCCTTGGGTGTCGTCACTACCTTTGACCGCTTCATGGAAGGCTATCAACCAGAACGAGATCAAGAATCAATTTTTAACGCCCTATGTCGGGCTATAGAAAACGATCCGCAACGCTATCGACAGGATGCCGAAAGATTGCAAACTCTAGCTAAAGCTTTGCCAATTAAAGATTTAATTGCGTGGCTAGGTCAAACTACTCATTTAGATCGAGATACTGACTTGCAAGGACACCTGCAAGCGATCGCCAACAATCCTAACTTTAAATACAACCGTTTGTTTGCAATTGGTGTATTTTCGTTATTGGAACTATCAGATCCCGAATTAGTCAAAGATGAAAAACAACTCACTGAGGCGCTGAAAGCGATCGCTGCTGGCTTGCACCTCTCCGATGACAAACTCAACAAGGATTTGGAGCTATACCGTTCTAACCTAGACAAGATGGCGCAAGCACTGGTAGTGATGGCAGATATGCTCTCAGCCGATCGCAAAAAACGCGAGCAACGTAAACAACAATCAACTACCCCAGTTGCTCCCCCAAGTTCCAACGAATAGTTAGGAGATGAAAGTGATGAGTTAGGAGTTCTGAGTGAGGAATTGTTAATAACTCTTAACTCCTAACTCCTAACTCTTAATTTTTAACTTTATACGCCTAATAATCTGTAGATTAAGCTGTTAATTATAGTCAGCGTAAATGCTCCGATAACAGCACTCCAAATCCCGTAACGCAAGTAAAAGCCGTCTACTAACCAAGCAGCAATACTAAAACAAACCACGGCAATCATAAATGTGAAAATACTGGATAGTAAGTCCAATGTGAGTAAATTTGGTACTGCAAAAACGAGGCTTAAAATCGGTCTGACTATTGCTGTGACTATACCAAGCACTGCGGCCGAAAGGAAAGCTTTACCTGGAGTGTCAATTTCAACTCCCAGAGGTAATTTGCTAATTATCAGCAGGCTGATAGCTGTTACTACCCAAACAATTAAAAGCGTCATGATATTCATGCCACAACCCCTGAAACGTGAATGGCAATTGGTGATAAATTACTTTAGTTTATCGCTGGAAAAATCTTTAAAGCTCAACCAATTATCTATAAATTAGCAGGAAATTTTTCTTTAACCGAATTTTATTTTAGATATCTTTAGGTTTGGGAAAGAGCTTGAAGGGGAGTGGGGAGATTCTAATTCTCCCCTGCTCCCGATCTCATTTTTTAAGAGTAGGTTGGGTTTGTTTGGGTGCTACAGGGGCTGGGGATGCTGGTGGGTTAAAAATACCAGGATTGATCGGACTGATGCCTTGCCGAGTTGCAGGTTGACCAGTTCCCGTCGGGAAGGGTACGGAATTAGGTGCTAAGGGAAAATTAGGGGTAAGATTCCCTTCGGGATTGATACCTGGAAGTGATGATGCACCAGGATTGATTGGGAATGAGGGAACAGCAGGCTGGTTGAGTAAGTCTGTAGGTGGTTGAGATGTTCCAGGAATAATTCCCAAAGAAACGCGATCGCCCCCTACTTGCCGGAGCAAATCCAATGTCTCAATCACATCATTGTAAGTTGCTGTCCGGGAAGCATTCAGCACCACAATGGCACTGGGATTTTGTTGGAGATACTGTTTTAAGCTTTGTCGCAAATCCTCCCGTTTTACAGGCTGTTTTTCTATGTAAGTATTGCCAACGGCATCGATAGTTACAATCAGACTTCCACTCTGTGAGGTGATTCCAGATACTGAACTGGGGCTGGCTTTAGGCAAATCAACATTTATTGCCTGTTGCCGCGTAAATTGTAAAGCTGCTAACAAAAAAAACGTCAGGATACAAAAAACAACATCAATTAAAGGGATGATTTGAACTTGGACTTCTTCAATTGGAGTATGTAGATTAACTTTCATCGTCTCACTCTAACACCTGGTTTTGAGGTTGAATTCTTGACTATTAATTAGGTGCATTCGGGGGTTCAGGAGTTTCAGAAAACTTAGTCTTTCCTGGCTTGCGGGGTGGAGTGAAATTTTCTGGCACAATTGCTGATGTTCTATTACTAAAATCAGGCGGAGACTGGCGATAGAGCAATTCCATCTCATTCCCTGCCTTCCGAAAAACTTTGACTTGGTTAACTACAAAACTTTGAAATAGGCGGTAAAATGCCAAACTAATGATGGCAACTATTAACCCAGTTGCCGTAGCAATCAGTGATTCACCAATACCAGTTGTCACCCCAGCCGTAGATTCAGTTCCTAAATCGCCAATCCGAATTGATCGTAAAGCGCGGATTAAACCCAAAACGGTGCCTAACAATCCCAGCAGTGGCGCTAGGGCAATCACGGCTTCTAAAAGTTTTTCGCCCCGCCGCATTCCAGCCAATTCATCTTCGGCGGTAGCCTCCAATGCTAATCGAAAGGTTTCCGCATCAGTTTTAGCAAAGCGTAGAGGGGCGTAGAGAAAACGCCCCACAGGCTGATGGCTTGCCCTGCTAGCAATGTCCGCAGCTACTTCCCAATTATCTTGGGCAGCATCCAGGATGCGATCGACTATTTGCTTTTCCTGAGTCAACATTCGCAACCAGAACCACAAACGCTCGAAAATCACACTCAAAGACAGAATCGAGAGAACCAGCAAAGGCCACATCGCTGGTCCGCCCTTATAAAACAAATCTAAAATATCCACTGTTTAAGTTTCCTCCCTCCATGACTAGAGCAAATATGCTAAAGCATTTTAATTCTAGAGATTAATGCAAAATGAGGGACTTCCAAAATATAAATTTCTCGAAAACCTAAAAAGACAGTGTAAGCATTGGGTATTGGTGACAGATTACCAGTAGCGTCTTCCAGACTAACTAGGGCGGTTATTCCCACCGGGAGTTTTTAAGATAATTTGTCAAAATTAAAGATAACTGGAGGTTCAAAATATGAAATTTTCAATCCAATCACTTTACACTTGGTATGGCAATTTGCTTCGTAACCCCAAGTACCGTTGGTGGGTAATTTTAGGAACGTTGGTTTACTTGGTCAGCCCAATCGATATTGTCCCAGATTTTCTACCCGTTGTGGGACAGATTGATGATGTTTTCCTTTTGACTTTACTAGTTAGTGAGGTATCTGGACTAGTAATTGAAGGCTGGAAAGCTCGTAAGGGTGATGTGGCTACTGAAGTACCCAATACTAATGAGGGTTCTACCTCCAGTGCAAGCACGATTGATGTTGATGCTGTTTCTGTTAAGTAGATTTAATAAAACCCCTGCTTTTGGAACTGGAGTTTAGACTAGTTC
This sequence comes from Nostoc sp., assembly GCF_054880495.1. Taxonomy (NCBI): domain Bacteria; kingdom Bacillati; phylum Cyanobacteriota; class Cyanophyceae; order Nostocales; family Nostocaceae; genus Nostoc; species Nostoc sp. Next base: position 1,557 of record NZ_JBTYKD010000049.1, on the reverse strand, counting down.
CCGGTGCGAAACTAAATTTTCAAAAAATGACGATATGGATTTAAGCTATTTCCAGCAACCTCAGCTAAGGTTTTAGTTCCTGGAAACATCTTAAATCCGTATCCTTATTTTTTGGAAATTTAGTTTCGCACCAAGAACTAGACTAAGCTATGCAAAACGACCTAGCAGGGCTGAGTTAATCAGAGACTTAGCGAAATTATGAATAATCTTTAGTAGTGAACTACCCCAACTTACCGAGTACGGTTGAAGTTGGGGCTTCTGTAATCACGGGGGAGTGCCTAAACTTAGACTTTCGCCCAAGATTAGGACTTACCACCCCTCCTACAGCAGAGAGGGCTGATAGCGAAGCGTTAGCGAGTCTTCTCCCAAGGGGAGACGCCAAGGGCGAACGAGCGTCATCTTCCGCCTTTATTATTCTGATACCCTGCGCTCTAATATTTATCGCGGCGTTTCCATCCCTGTCATGATGAGTATTGCAATGAGGACAAGTCCATTCACGGACATCCAGCGACAACTCACTGATTTGATAAAAACAATTAGAGCAGAGTTTAGAACTAGGGAACCATCTATCAACTTCAATCAACTTTGCACCAATGCGTTCTAGCTTGTAGGCTAAAAAGTTATTAAACCGCAACTGATGGCTCTTTACGTGGTCGTGTTACGGTTTTTTCAACAAGGCTACTTGACGAAACTCTTCAAGTCTGGCATTTTTCATGTTGGCAGGTGAGTAATGGTAGTTCTTTTCTCACTTTCTGCCAAAAGGGGGACTGTATTCAATCAGACACCCCTTTTTTCTTGATCATTATCTAATAATAATTATCATTATTGTATTATTTTATCGGCAAGCATACTACATAATAATTGTTCAAGGTCGCGGATGCTTTGAGGCCGACAAGATAATATTTTTAACTTTCTTTGCCGGAAGTCCCGCACTATAAATGTACTCAGTTTAGTGTCGGGATGGATAGGCAGGTAATCACCTATAGGGAATTGCCAAATCCAGATTTTTTATACCACAAATTTTATTCGTGGTATATTTAGCGAATGAGAAACGTTGTCAAAGTCCGAATTTATCCGACACAGGTGCAAAAAGAGCGATTTTCGCAATCTTTTGGGTGCGCTAGGTGGTGGTGGAATCGGGCTTTAAATCTAAACAACCAGACTTATAAAGCAACAGGGAAAGGATTATCTCGACAAGGATACAACGATCTGTTGCCACCACTCAAAATAGAGTTTTCTTGGCTAAAGGATTGTTACTCGCAAGTGTTGCAATCAGTTAGTCTCAACCTATCTAGAGCATTCATCAATTTTTTTGAAGGGAGGGCAAAATACCCCAACTTCAAAAGTAAGCACGGTAAACAGTCTATTCAATACCCGCAAGTTTTTAAAGTTTCTTCAACTCAAGAAAAAGCTATGGGGAGGACACCTTTGGAATCCTAGTTATTTTGTCTCAACAGTTAGCGAAAATACAGAAGCAGAAGTAAAAAAGTACATAGAAAAGCAAAATGCAGAAAGCGTTTAAAGTTACACTCATTCCTAATCATAACCAAGAAATCC